>CAJORE010000093.1 GCA_905236595.1 uncultured Selenomonadaceae bacterium
CCGCAATATCAATGGCCGCGTCCAAGAAGGCGGCGGCAACGGATGAGGCGCAAGCCTCGCCCAAACGAAAACAGAGCGACATGAACGGCTTGAGCTTCAGCTTGTCGATGATTGCGCCGTGTCCTTCTTCGGCAGACAAGGCGCTCGCCAAACAAAAGTCGATGCTGCGGGGCGCGATGTTTTCGGCAATTAACGCGGCGGCTCCGGTATTGAAGCCGTCCAATATGACGAGACAATTATTGGCCGCCGCTCCCAAGATAATGCCGACGATGCAACCTAATTCAAAACCGCCCGTTTTGGCCAGGACGTCGATACCGTCCGTCGGATCCGGCGCATTTACCGCCAAAATTTTGCGTACGATTTCCGTTTTGTGTCGCAAGCGTTCGTTGTCTATGCCCGTGCCGCGTCCGGTGGCGCATTCGGCATCTATGCCGCACAGCGCGGCCGTGATGGCTGCCGAAGCCGTTGTGTTGGCGATGCCCATTTCGCCGGGCAAAAAAACGTTGTAGCCCATTGCGGCATACTCGTTAGCAAGTTCGATGCCCGTTTCGATGGAGCGTTCGGCGTCAATGCGGGTCATGGCCGCGCCTTTGGTGGAATCGTGCGTGCCGTCGGCGATACGTTTGTCAATCAGTCCCGGCAACGATGAGGTGTCGGCATTTATGCCCATGTCGACGACGATGAGTTCCGATCCGGCAAAATTGGCCATGGCGTTGGCGGCGCCGCCTCGTGAGATTAGATAATTCGCCGTCATTTCATAGGTGGTCTTTTGCGGGTAGGCGCTGACTTTCTGGGCGGCGACGCCGTGATCGGCGCAGGCTATTATCGTCAGCTTTTTTGTCGGCGGCAATACGGCGGTGCCGATTGCACCGGCATAGGTCAAAAGCATATCCCGCAACGTGCCGAGACTTTCGTTGTTTGGCATGCGCTCCGCTATGTGCCGGGCGAGTGCCGCTTGGGAAGCCGTGTCGGCGCCGGAGATTTTTTTGACCGTCGCTTGCAGGAGGCTCATTGTTTTGCCTCCTTGGGTACTTGTTTCAGCGATAAGCCGATACGATTTCTTTTTTCATCCACACTTATAATCATCACCGTCAAAATGTCGCCGACGGCAACCACGTCCAACGGATGCTTGACGCGGCGACGGCTGAGTTCCGAGATGTGGATAAGTCCGGCCGTTTTTAAGCCGATGTCCACAAACACGCCAAAATCGGTAATGTTGCGCACCGTGCCGCGCATAAGCGATCCGACCTGCAAATCGGACAGCTTAACGATGGCTTGGCGCGTCAAAGGCGCCGGCAAATCTTCGCGAGGGTCGCGCCCCGGTTTGGCGAGGGCATCCAAAATATCGTGGATGGTCGGCAGTCCGGCTTCGAGTTCGGTTGACAGTTTGGCTTCGTCAATTTTGTTGCGCTTTTTGGCAAAGTCGGACAGTTTTTCTTTGTCGGTCAAATCGTCGAGAGTCATGGACAGGCCGCCGAGGATTTTTTCCGCCAAACCGTATGATTCCGGGTGAACGGCGGTGTTGTCCAAAGGCGTTTTGCCGTTCCGTATGCGTAAGAATCCGGCGCATTGCGTAAAGGCGGCCGGACCTAAGCGCGGCACTTTCAACAATTCTTTGCGGCTTGTAAATTCGCCGTGTTCGCCGCGATAGGTGACGATGTTTTGCGCGACGGCGGAGCTTATTCCCGCAACGTGTTTTAAGAGCGCCGCCGAAGCCGTATTGAGATCAACGCCCACATGGTTCACCGCCGATTCCACGACTTGTTCCAAAGTGGCGGCCAATTCTTTTTGGTTTACGTCGTGTTGGTACTGCCCAACTCCGATTGCCTTGGGATCTATTTTTACCAGTTCCGCCAGCGGATCTTGGACGCGACGGGCGATGGAAACGGCGCCCCTTATGGTGACGTCGTATTCGGGCAATTCCTCCTTGGCCAGTTTAGAGGCCGAATAGACCGATGCCCCCGCCTCATTGGTGATTATATAGTGTACATTAGTCAGATTTTCGTTTTTGATAAGATCGGCGACAAATTCTTCAGTTTCCAAGGAGGCCGTGCCGTTGCCGATGGATATGAGAGTGATGCCGTATTTCTTTATGAGTTCGCGAACTTTGGCGGCGGCAGCATCTTTTTGGGCGTCGCTGTGCGTCACATACAAAACGCCGTGATCCAAAACGCGCCCCGTTTTGTCGACGACCGCTGACTTGCAACCGGTGCGGTAACCGGGGTCAAGCCCCAATACCGTATGGCCGGCAAGCGGCGCGGCAAGAAGTAATTGTTTTAGGTTGGCACCGAAAATTTTTATGGCCGCACTCTCCGCTGTTTCCGTCAAGGCGGCGCGAATCTCTCTTTCCAAAGCCGGGAAAAGCAAGCGTTTGTAGCCGTCGGTGACAGCCGCCAGCAAAGTGTCGGTAAATATTGACGGCTTTTTGTAAAAATTCTTAAAGATTGCTTCGATTGCTACGTCATGATCGGCGTTAAGTTTTACTTTCAAAAAGCCTTTTTTTTCGCCGCGGTTTATTGCCAAAATCCGATGGCCGGGGAGCGTACGCACAGGTTCTTCGTAAGCGTCGTACATTAGGAACACTTGCGCGTCGGCAGTATCTTTTGTTTCTTCGTCAAGTTCGGCGGCGATTTTGCTCGTGTTAAACAGTCGTTCACGCATTTTGCCGCGCAACGCGGCATCTTCGCTGATTGTTTCGGCGACGATGTCGGCGGCTCCGGCCAATGCGTCGTCCGCCGTTTCGACGCCTTTTTCCGGGTCGATGAAGGCGGCGGCAAAATTCTGCGCCGTACCGGCGGTTTCTTCTTGCGCCAAAATGGCGTCGGCCAAGGGTTGCAATCCCTTTTCGCGGGCGATTATGGCACGGGTGCGCTTTTTGGGACGGTAGGGCAAATATAAATCTTCAAGCTCCTGTAATTTTTCGGCGCTTTCGATAGCGGCGCGAAGATCGGGCGTGAGCTTGCCGAGTTCGTCGATCTTCGTCAAAATCTCTTCTTGACGTGCCGCAAAATTTTTGAGGTAGGCAAGGCGCTCCTCAATGGTGCGGATTGCCTCTTCGTCCAAAGAACCCGTTGCTTCTTTGCGATAGCGGGCGATGAAGGGAACAGTATTTTGTTCGCTAAGGAGTTTTTCCGTCGCCGTCACTTGATTCGGGCGGATATTCAGCTCCCGGGCGATAATGTTCGGTATATCCTGAATCTTCATAAATGGACCTCTCTATAAACTTTGCGACGCCAAACCCTGCCGCAGCGCCAACAGAAAAATCAGCAACAACAAACCGGCACTTAGGGACAGCGTCCGTGCCGTCCAGTTCACGCGCTTGCCGTCGGCAATGCGACCCAAAGGGTCGGCGCCGTACTTATTTGCGCCTCGCGTTCCGAAAGAAATGGCGAGGTAAATATAGATGAATGCGCCGATTAAAGTTGCCGCGAGTTGGTCGGGACGATCGCCGTCGGCCATTGTGTAATTGCCGAAGACGAGGACAAGGCCGCATACAAATTCGCCAAAGGCGATGAAGCCGCCCTTGTCCATATCATGCAAACGACGTACGCTCCAACAATATTCGGGAATAAGCGATAAAAGAGCGATGAACGTCGTTAAGTAAACAAGTTCCGGCGGAACGTTGGCGCTGTGTTCTTCGGTGAGCATAAGACCGGCGGCAAGGAGCACCATTCCTTGTATTATCGACATGGTAATCGTCCGTTTTATGTAACGCAAACGATTTAAGCGCCCGTTGGTCATAAGGAGCATTGCTGCCCAAGTGGCGTCCTCCTTGTAAGCCGTTGCGTCGGGGTCGGTCAAATTTATGCCGCAATTATTGCAATAGTTTGCGCCGTCTGCCAACGGACTGCCGCAATTTGAGCAAAAATTGGCCACAATCGTCACCTCAATCAGCCGAAATAATCGGCAATGCCGTCAAGCAAGCCTTGAGCGGCTTTCTTTATGCCTTCCTCCGAGTCTAAAAGCTGTTCTTCCTCTTCGTTGGAAAGAAATGCCAATTCTATTAAGGTGGCAGGCATATCCGTTTTGCGAACGACATAGAAATTGCAACTTTGCGTGCCGCGATCGACGGTTTTTATTTCTTCGATGAGGGCGCTTCGCAATGCGTCGGCAAGCTTTTTGGAAGCCTTGGTGCCCTTTTCGTAGTAGTAAGCGGTCGTTCCTTTCGCCGTATTGTTGGTGAAGGCGTCTGCGTGGATGGAAATAAAAATGTCGGCTTTTTTGTCGTTGGCAATGTCGCACCGCGCCTGCAATTCTTCGATGGCGCTGGCTTTGGCGCCTTTGGCGTGTACGGCCTTGTCGGAGGTGCGAGTAAGTATGACTTTGGCGCCCTCCTTTTCGAGGAGTTTTCTAAGTTCTGTCGCTACTTTGAACGTGACGCTCTTTTCCGTTACGCCGGTTGGGCCGATGGCGCCGACGTCGGGACCGCCGTGTCCGGGGTCGATGCAAATTACTTTTCCTTTCATGCCGATAATCGCGGCAATACGCTCGTCAATGTCCGAATCGGCGTCGTCTTCTTCGTTTTTGCCAAGTTCGTCGTCGTTTGGCTCTCGGTCGTGTTTTTCTTGCGTATCCTCTTTATCGGTGCGTTTGTCGGTCTTGGTTTTCGCAGTGCGTTCGGGTAAGGGTTCATCTTCCTCTGATACCTTTGGTTTTTGCGAAGGAGTTTCCTGTTTGGTTGGTGGTTCTGGGGGCGGCGGCGTTTTGTTCGTTCCGGCCTTATCTTTATCGGCCGTTTTGTTGATTGTTTTGTCGGTGGTTTTATTGCCGGTGTTGTTGTCAGTCGGCTGTTTAATCGGTTTGGTTACGGGCGGTGCTGTTTTGACTTTGCCGAAATCCATCACCAAACGTTCCGGATTGGCGAGGGAAAATACATGAACGGCATCTTTTGTCGCGTCGGTCTCGGCGACGATGCGCACGGTTGTCTTGTCAAACTGCGCCACACGAATTTTTTTCACATAGCCGCCGATAACAGTTTCTTTGCTCACCGCCGGTGACAGCCAGGCGTTTTCCACATCGACGATTATGCGATTGGGATTGGCAACGGCAGATTGCTTAAACTTAAGTTCTCCTTTTTGCGCGTCCACGACGACGCGTGCTTTGCCTTCACCGTCGATGGAAAAGCGCAGACCCGTAACTTCCGTCAGTGAATTTACGCGTTCGCCGAAAGTTTTTGCCGTTGATGCGGCAGTTGTCGTTTTGGCGGGCGTCGGCGCAGCACCGGCCGAAATTGCCGGAGCCAAGCTTATCCCGACGAACAGGAGGACGAACATAATAAATCTTAAAACAATTCGCATACAAATAATCCTCTCGCCGTTTTCAACGAACATCGGCCAGCGCGAAGCGCGCTTCGAGTTTTTTGAATACCCATGTCAGGACAAAAGTCATTGTCAAATAAAATACCGCCGCAATGACGAAGGGGGTCATGTCAAATTCCCGTTGGACGATGGTTCGCGCTACGCGCAACAAATCATTCATGGCAAGTATGTAAATAAGCGAGGTGTCTTTGACCAAGTTTATCGTTTCGTTGGCGACGGGCGGCAAAACCACGCGAACCATTTGCGGCAATACAACGTGGCGCATCATCAAAGGGTAGTTAAGCCCCAAGGCTTTGGCCGCTTCGTACTGTCCTTTGGGAACGGCGTTTATGCCGGCACGGAAGATTTCCGCAAAATAAGCCGCATAGTTGAGCGAAAACGCCAAGAGGGCGGCGGCTATATCCGGAAGCATTATTCCGACCATGGGCAACGCGAAGTAAACAAACAATAACTGTAACATCAAAGGTGTGCCGCGCATGAGCCAGATGTAGAATTCGGTAAAGAGTGACAGCGGCCTTATATTAGATATGCGCATGAGCGTCACGATCAGACCGATGGGAAGGGCAAGCGCAAGCGTCACGAAAAAAATCGTCAAAGTGACTTTAGTTCCTTGCAACATTAGCAAAGTGGTGTGCAAAATATTTTCCATAAAGTAATGTCCATAGCCGAATTAAGATAGGTACTGCCGATGTTAGCGATCGACATCAATCGCTAACTATACTACATAAAGCCTAAAAAGGCAATTATCGAAAAAGCAAAACGGCAACCGCCCCAAGGGACAGTCGCCGTTTTGCTTTTTGTGAATCGAGGAGGCGCTTTTTCGCCGTGCGCCGTAAGCGAAAAAGTTATACTTTTATATTCGTTATGATGCGACCCAAGCGAGTGCCGCTTATTAAATTCCACGTCCATTTGATGGCGACGGTGAAATTCGTGTGCGCACCGGCAAGGCGCATCAAGTGGACAATCATCCACGCGCACCACGCGAAGAAGCCGCTCATCTTCATGGAGCCTTTGGCCATGACTGCGTCGCCCCTGCCGATTGTCGCCATTGCGCCCAAGTCCTTGTAATGGAATGTCTCAAGATCGGTTTGGCCGTTTATGAGTTTCATCACGTTGCGGACGCAAACGACGGCTTGTTGGGTGGCGACGGGCGCCACCGTCGGCAAAGGACGTTCCGTGCCGTGGAGGAAAAAGGCGCAGTCGCCGATGGCAAATACGTTCTTGGCGCCTTTTACCAGTAGATTTTCTTCGACGATAATGCGCCCATCTCGCGCCACTTCACCGCCACATTCGGCGATGAACGGCACGGCCTTTACGCCGGCCGCCCAAATCACCGTACGCGTGGGAATTTCTTCGCCGCCCTTTAATTTTAACACTTCTCCGTCGTAATCGACCACTTGGGTTGACAGACGCACGTTGACGCCCTTTCGACGCAAGACCCGAACCGTCTCTTCGCGCATTTCCGGCGGGAGCATCGGCAGGACGTTGGGTGTCGCTTCGATTAGTGTTATGCTGACGTCGTTAAAATCAAGATTGTGAAATTCTTTCTTTTGGATGCCGATAAGTTCGCTTATGGCGCCGGCCTCTTCAATGCCCGTCGGGCCGCCGCCGACGACAACAAAGGTCAGCATTTTTTTTCTAAGCGTCGGATCGGTTTGCTTGTTTGCCCGTTCAAACATATGCAGGACGTGATTGCGTATATGGAGTGCTTCTTGGATTGTTTTCATGCCGTAAGAATGTTCTTCGACGGTTTTCATGCCGAAGAAATTCGTTGTGGCGCCGGCCGCCAAAATCAGGTAGTCATAGGGAACTTCGCCGTGATTGGTCAAAAGAACGTTGCGCACTTGGTCGACGCCTTGCGCTTTCGCCATAAAAAATTCCACGTTTTTATTTGAGCGGAAGAACGTGCGAATGGGGTACGCAATTTCGTCCGTCGATAAGATTGCTGTCGACACTTGATATAATAGCGGTTGGAAGAGATGAAAATTATGTCTGTCTACCAAAGTTATATCAACGTCTTCTTTGGCAAAGAGTTTAGCAAGTTTAATGCCGCCGAAGCCGCCGCCGACGATGACAATTTTTGGTTTGCCCGTCATTATGAATCCTCCCGAATACTGGCACACGATAAATGATATGGCAACCGCACCGAAACTTTGCGTTTTGGTTCCTCGGCGCGAAGGGCGGAAAAATCAAAATGCAAAATTCGTTTTTGCGTTTACCGTAAAAAGTGTCCTTGGCTTTCGTGAGGTTAATATAACATAGGCTTATCTTCAAATGCAAGCACATGAAAATACGGTTTTGTCCGCAACGGTTACGGTCTGTTTTTGGGTTGCGGCGTTGCGGGAAATTTTGGGTTGGTTGTCTTTGCTGCGCGGCGGCAAAGTTTTGCGGTATTGTCGAAAGGGCGGGCGTTTTTTCGCCGGACGGCTTGCGAAAAATTTGCTTTGGCGGTGGATATGCGGTATAAATGTACCGATGTCGCTCTCTTGCCTTTACCAAAAAAAAATGCTAAAGTGTAGAGGATTTTTTTTATTGACGAAGAAATACTGCCCGAATTGGTTGTGCTTGTTTTTCTTTTGCGAGGTGTCGGGCGGCGGAATTTTTTTGCGTTCGCCGCTTGCAGTATTTTGCGGTTTGAAAGGAAGTAAGCCCCTTGCTTGATCGGATAATGAACGCTCCCGGCCTTGAGTATACTTCCCGGGGGATGGCGGCGGCCACGTTGCGCCACGAAGTCATAAGCAACAATATCGCCAACCTGAATACGCCGCATTTCAAAAAGACCGACGTGGTTTTTGAGGATCTTTTGGCAAGAGAAATTTACGGCGATGAGGACAGCGAAGCGAAGATTCCTATAGTCAGGACACATGACCGTCATTTGCCTTTTGTCAAAACGCCTTATCATGCCGAGCCGATGTTTGAGCGTCATCAAGAGCGAACCATGCGCGTTGACGATAACAATGTAGACATTGACATAGAAATGGCAACGATGGCGAAAAATCAGCTTTATTACAATGCGTTGGCCACTCGCTTGGGCGGTTTCGTCAATGGCTTGAAAACGGTTATTACGAGCAATCAGTCCTAAGACTTTTTTGTTCGCTTTGGTTTGGGCATTTATTCGTTCAAGGAATATTTGCGGTACGAAGCGGAAATGGAAGCGGCTTTGGGGAATATCTTAAAATGCAGTCTTGTGAGTTGCCAACGCATTTTGGCGCGGCAAGCGGCGACGCATAAGCGGTTTTCGGATATATCCCTTATTGAGGGGAAAATCATGGGTATGTTTTTGGGTATTGATGCGGCGGCGTCGGGACTTACGGCCGAACGTCTCCGTATGGACGTTA
>CAJORE010000094.1 GCA_905236595.1 uncultured Selenomonadaceae bacterium
ACCACTACGCTTCGTCGTCATTCCTTGTCTGCCGAAAAAATCCCTCGGCAATGGCACGAACTCATTTATGCAGTGTTTCCTAAAACACTTAGCTCTTGTAAACGCAAAAACGCTCCCCGTTGCGGAGCGTTTTTGCGTTTACCCGCCCCCGTGCAAAGGAAGTCCGCCATGCCCATAATTCGCGCCGAAAATTTAACGAAAATTTTTCCCACTCCCGGTGACGGCGGTCAGAAAATCGCCGTAAACAACGTTAATTTATCGGTGGAACCGCAGGAAATCTTTGGCTTGTTAGGTCCCAACGGCGCCGGAAAAACGACAACGGTAAAAATGCTGGCCGGGGAAACGCTCCCTACGTCCGGCGCTGTTTTTTACAACGACGAATCATGCGCCGCAACGGACATTAAGGAAAAAATCGGCGTCGTACCGCAACACATAAATTTTGATCGCGATCTTACGGTCGGCGAAAACTTGGAGCTTGCCGCCCGCTTATACCGCTTGCCTGCCGCCGAGCGACGCCGCCGAATCGCCGAATTGCTAAGCTTCATGGACTTTGACGAAAAAATCGCCGGTATGCCGGTCACCGCATTGTCCGGCGGCATGAAACGGCGCTTGCTGATAGCCCGTGCGCTGATTCACCGTCCGCGCATTGTATTTATGGATGAGCCGACGGTGGCGCTTGATCCCGCCGTACGGCGGCGAATCTGGGGCTTGATAAGGCAAATGGCGGCAAACGGCACCACAATTATTTTGACGACTCATTACATCGAAGAAGCGCAACAACTTTGTCGGCGCGTGGCTTTTTTGCGGCGCGGCGAATTGGTGGCGACGGATACGCCGCAAGAATTTTGCCGACGCTTGGGCAAATTTGCCGTCGAATGGGACGAAGCCGGTGAACGTCGCTGTCGTTTTTTCGCCGAACATACCGCCGCCGCCGCTTTCGCCGCCTCATTAAACGGCGCTCATGCGCTGCGCCCGACGAATTTGGAAGATGCGTTCATGCGCTTTACGGGAGAAGATCATGACCTTTTTTCATGATACGGCGTCGGTTTTGTGGCGGGATTGGCGCGTCCTAAAACGCCGCTTGCCGAAATTCGTGCTAAGTCGTACGGTGGCGCCGCTCCTATACCTCACGGCCTTCGGCTGGGGTTTGGGACGCAACGTAAACATGGGCGGCGGCTCTTACCTCGATTTTATCGTACCGGGCATTTTGGCGCTGAACTCGATGAACGTCAGTTTTCACGGCATTGTCACGTTGCACGCCGAACGGGTTTACCATAAGAGCCTTGAAGTATATTTTCTGAGTCCCATAAGTTCGGCGGCGTTTTTGACGGGAAAAATTTTATCCGCATTGATACGCACCGTCATTGCCGCACTCTTGATTTTGCTGTTGGCCTGTTTGTTCGGCGCCGCCATATCTTGGTCGCCGCTGTTATTGGCGGCTGTTTTGCTGAACGCCGTAATCTTTGCCGAAATCGGTTTCATTGCCGCCATGTATGTCGAAACCTACGAGGAAATGGCGCAGATAAACACTTACATATTGTTGCCCATGTCCTTTTTGTGCGGCACGTTTTTTTCCACCGGCGCTTTACCGTCGGCGGTGCGGTTCCTGGTGGAACTTTTGCCGCTGACCCATACGAGCATATTGCTTCGGAGCATAACCGGCGGCGGCGCTTTCCCCGTTGCGAGTTTGCTTGTTTTGCTTTTGTACGCCGCAGGCGGCTTTTTATGGAGCCTCAAAACCATTCGCACCATACGCGGCGGTTCATGAAGGTGATTATGAAGGGAGTTTCACAATATGTCGCAAGAATCAAAAATAAATTCCGGAATTTTTTACGGTATCGGCGTCGGCCCCGGCGATCCGGAACTGTTGACGCTAAAGGCCATTCACGCCATCGAAAAAGCCGATGTCATAATCGCGCCGAAAACGGAAAAAAAGGAAGGAAGCGTCGCCCTTACCATCGCCGAGCCTTATTTGCGAAAAGATACGGCGATAGTGTATCAAGTATTCCCAATGATTAAAAATTTTTCCGTTGATAACGACGCCTGGCGCGATAATGCGGCGGAAATTTGCCGTTTTTTGAACGATGGGCGCAATGTTGCATTTTTGACGCTGGGGGATCCGATGTTTTACAGCACCTATATTTACGTTCACCGTCTGCTGAAAAAATCCGGTGCGCCGACGGTCACCATCCCCGGCGTACCCGCCT
>CAJORE010000095.1 GCA_905236595.1 uncultured Selenomonadaceae bacterium
CAGACAAGGAATGACGACGAAGCGTAGTGGTGCTACGCTGAGGAGGAATGACGCAGTATGCCGAAAAAAGACCCGGCAAGGGTGCGGACGAATTATGCAGCGTTTCCTCAAGAAACGTTTCAACGAAAATACATCCTTGAACCATTTCCGAATCCAAAACTTTTGCCGGTCATTATAACGCCAAACGCGTGCTTTTGGCAAACAAAAAAATTTATCGGCAATGGGGGTTTTCCTTGACGGCAACAAGTTTAAGTGCTA
Source organism: uncultured Selenomonadaceae bacterium (assembly GCA_905236595.1). Classification (GTDB taxonomy): domain Bacteria; phylum Bacillota; class Negativicutes; order Selenomonadales; family Selenomonadaceae; genus CAJORE01. The sequence continues at coordinate 259 of CAJORE010000095.1, forward strand.
TTCTAACCATTGTGTCGGACAATTATTTTCCGTATGGTGTTGTAGCATAATTGTCCGAATATTCGCCTCAATTTACGCGAATGCCGAAAATCGGCGAGGAGGTTTATTGATGATTGACATTACCGATCGCGTGCGCAACAAGTCTTTGCACGCCAAAATCGTGTCGGCGGAAGAAGCGGCAAAGTTCTTCAAGCCCGGCATGACGGTCGCGACAAGCGGTTTTACTGCGTCCTGCTACCCCAAAGCGGTTCCCGTGGCGCTTGCCGAACGAATGAAAAAAGAACCCTTCACCATCAATTTGTGGACGGGGGCATCGACCGGTCCGGAGCTTGATCATGCTTTGGCGGAAGTGAAGGGCATAAAGGGTCGTCTGCCCTATCAAACCGATAATTTGGTGCGCCAGCAAGTCAACGACGGCACGATTGATTACTTGGATTTGCATCTGTCCGAATCGGCGCAACTTTCCCGTTGCGGATATTTGGGCAAAATTGACGTGGCTCTCGTCGAAGCTTGCGCGATAACCGAGGAAGGAAACATCATCCCGACCACCAGCTTGGGTAACACCGCCTCTTATGTGCAGTCGGCGGATGTCGTCATCGTCGAAATAAATACCACGCAACCTTTGGAACTTGAGGGTATGCACGACGTTTATGTGCCCCTTGATCCTCCGAATCGCGTCGAAATTCCCATTCGGAAGGCCGACGACCGTATCGGCACGGCGTACATTCCCTGCCGTCCCGACAAGATAATGTACATCGTCCCCTGCGATATTCCCGACAAAACCCGCGCCCTTGCGCCCATTGACGAAAATTCAAAAAAAATGTCGGCGTTCACGCTGGATTTTTTGAAGAAGGAAGTCGCGGCGGGCAGAATGCCGAAGAATTTGTTGCCGTTGCAATCCGGCGTAGGCAACGTCGCCAACGCCGTCATCGCCGGTTTTGTCGATTCCGATTTGGAGGATTTGTCGGTGTACACCGAAGTTATCCAAGACGGTATGCTTGACCTCATCGACGCCGGCAAGCTGAAGTTTGCCTCCGGCACGGCCTTTTCCCCTTCGCCCGAAGGATTGGCGCGTTTCTACAAAGACATCGCCAAATACAAGAAATATATTCTCATGCGCCCCGAAGAAATTTCCAATTCGCCGGAAGTCGTGCATCGTTTGGGCGTTATCGCCATGAATACCGCACTCGAAGTTGATATTTACGGCAACATCAATTCAACGCACGTCACCGGCACAAAAATGATGAACGGCATCGGCGGCAGCGGTGATTTTGCCCGCAATGCGTATCTCACCATTTTCTATACGCCTTCAACGGCCAAGAACGGCGACATCTCTTCGATCGTCCCCATGTGTTCGCATATCGACCACACGGAACACGACGTCGATATAATCATCACCGAACAGGGCATCGCCGACTTGCGCGGCAAAGCACCCAAGGAACGCGCCTTGGAGATAATCAACAACTGCGCCCACCCCGATTACAAGCCCCTGTTGCTTGATTATTACAACCGGGCCGTCGAGCAAACCAAGAACACCCATACTCCGCACATTTTGGAGGAAGCTCTTTCCTTCCACGAGAGATTCCTCAAAACAAAATCCATGAAAAAACAGTAATGCCTCATGCAACGGATGTTTTGCTCCGCGTGACGCGACGCATCCGTTGTCAACATAAAAGATTCGAAACGGAGGACAAATAAAGTGAGCAATGAAAAAATCGAAGCCGGTCTTGGCAAATATAATGCCAACGTAGAAAAAGCCATCGCCAAATTCCCCGAGCGTGGCCATCTTCCCGAACAACGTTTGTACACCCCGCTTGACATCAAAGACACGGACTATGCCGAAGAAATCGGTTTCCCCGGAATGTATCCCTACACTCGCGGCGTTCAGCCGACCATGTACCGCGGTCGTTTTTGGACGATGCGTATGTACGCCGGTTTCTCCACAGCGGAAGAATCCAACAAACGTTACCGTTACCTCATCGAGAGCGGCGCAACCGGTCTTTCCTGCGCCTTTGATCTCCCGACGCAAATCGGATACGATTCAACCGACTCCATTTCCGAAGGCGAAGTCGGTAAAGTCGGCGTTGCCATCGACTCTTTGGCGGATATGGAGATTTTGTTCGACCAGATAAACCTCGGCAAGGTTTCCACCTCCATGACGATTAACGCGCCCGCTTCGGTTCTTTTGGCCATGTATATCGCCGTCGCCGAAAAACAGGGCGTCCCGGCCAGCGAATTGAAAGGCACGATTCAAAACGACATTTTGAAGGAATATGCCGCCCGCGGCACTTACATTTTCCCGCCGCGCCCCTCCATGCGGCTCATCACCAACATCTTTGAATATTGCTCGAAAAATGTGCCGAAATGGAACACCATCTCCATCTCCGGCTACCATATCCGCGAAGCCGGTTCGACGGCGGCGCAGGAAATCGCCTTCACCATCGCCGACGGCATCGCTTACGTTGAAGCGGCAATCAAAGCCGGCCTCAACGTCGATGATTTTGCGGGACGCTTGTCCTTCTTCTGGAACGCCCACAACAACGTTTTGGAAGAAGTCGCCAAGTTCCGTGCGTCGCGTCGCGTTTGGGCGAAAGTAATGAAGGAGCGTTTCCACGCCGAAAAACCGAAATCCCAAATGCTCCGCGTTCATACGCAAACGGCCGGTTCGATGCTCACCGCGCAACAGCCGAACAACAACATCGTGCGCGTCGCGTTGCAGACGGCGGCGGCGGTAATGGGCGGCACGCAGAGCCTGCACACCAATTCCCGCGACGAAGCTTTGGCGTTGCCGACGGAAGAATCGGTAATGATCGCCCTTCGCACTCAGCAGATTGTTGCCTACGAAAGCGGTTTGGCAGATGTTATCGACCCCTTGGCCGGTTCGTATTACGTCGAGGCCATGACGAACCGCATCGAAAAAGAGGCTTGGGACTACATCAAGAAGATTGACGAAATGGGCGGCGCGGTTTCCGCCATCGAAAAAGGCTATATCCAAAAAGAAATCCAAGACAGCGCGTACAAGTGGCAAATGGATGTGGAA
>CAJORE010000096.1 GCA_905236595.1 uncultured Selenomonadaceae bacterium
ACAAAAAAGCCCCGCCGTTACGGCGGGGCTTTTTTCAAAATCCTTTGCCCAGTACTTCATTGGCCGATATTATTATCATAAAGGCGTTGGGGTCGATGTTGTGGACGATGAGTTTCACTTTGGCGACCTGGGTCAATGTCACCACGGCAAAAACAACCTCGTGTTCGTGGGCGGTGTAGGCGCCTTGTCCGTGCAAAAACGTAACGCCGCGGTGCAAGTCGTCCAAGATTCCGTCGGCGATTTCGTCGGCGTGGTCGGAGATGATAAGCACCGCTTTTCGCTTATTAAAGCCGGCGATGACTTTGTCGGTGACGTGGGAATTGACGTACATACAAATGAGCGTCAACATGGCCGGGGCAATGCCGAACAAAAAGCCGGCCACGCACATGATGAGCGTGTTCATGGCGAAAATGGCGCCGCCCATGTTAAACGACCAGTATTTTTTGACGATGGCGCCGATAATGTCCACGCCGCCCGTGCTTCCGTTCATGCGAAAGACAATCCCGTAGCCGATGCCGTTAAAGACGCCGCCGAAAATTGCCGCCAGCATCAAATCATTAAGCGGGGCATAGGCATTTAGAAAGCGGGTCAAGTCCAAACAAAAGGAAAAAATCACCGTACCGACAACGACGTCGGCGGTGTAGGCTTTGCCCAACAACTTGTACGAGGCAAAAAGCAAGGGGATGTTGTAGACAAAAGTTTGCAGGCCGATGGGCAGTCCGGCCAAATAGTAAAAGATTATGGCAACGCCCGTAGCGCCGCCGGTAAGCAAGTGGCTCGGCACCAGGAACAAATTTATTGAACAGGAGGCGATGAGGCAACCAAGCACGATGCCCGTGTAACGTAAGATGTTGTTTTTTAGAACGCGTAAGTGCAACATGAAAATAAATGCCCCAATAAAATGCGCCCGATTTGTCGGGCGCATTTTTGTTCTGCGAGGATAATCCCTATAGGGCGGCGCTACGGCAAAATTACCGTTTGCTGTAAACTTGTTACGGTTGTTTGCCCGGCGAAGGGCAATGTAACAGAGCCGCATCGCGCCTGATATTATTCTTCGTTGAAGTCGTCTTTGCCGACGCCGCACAACGGGCAGACAAAATCGTTGGGCAAATCGGCAAATTTCGTACCGGCGGGGATGCCGTGCTCTTCGTCGCCGACGGCTTCGTCATATTCCCAACCGCACACACTGCAAACGTATTTTTTCATGATGGCACTCCTTTTTTTTAGGGCAAACTCCAAAACCGATTCGTTGTCGGCACATTGCGGCGAACGACGACATAACCAACGGTTACGGGAGACGCCCCTATTGCAATCTGCCGATGATTATAGCAAAAGAGCCGTAAGTTTTCAAGGGCGGACAGCTTTTGGGCAGCATATCGAGCCGCAAAATTTATCCCTTGCGCGTGGGGGGAAAAGTGAGTATAATAAACCCCGTTGTTATTCCTTGCGGTCGCCCCGCGAGGATGATATGTTTCCGAAAGGGAGAGTAGCCGATGAAGAAAATTATTGCTCTCGTTTTGACGTTGGCGGCGTTTATGGTCGCCGGTTGCGGCGGTGCTGGCGGCGGCGCAACCGGTGGCACCGACGGCGGCAAAAAACTGGTTGTGGGCTTGGATGACAATTATCCGCCCATGGGCTTTAAGGACGAGAAAAACGAGATTGTCGGTTTTGATGTCGATCTTGCCAAGGAAGCCGCTAAACGCTTAAAGCGCGAGGTTGAGTTTAAGGCGATCGATTGGTCGAGCAAAGAGGCCGAATTAAAGAGCGGCCGTGTCGATGTGTTGTGGAACGGCCTTGACATTACCGAGAAGCGCAAGGAAAATATGCTGTTTTCGGAGCCGTACATGGACAATCGCCAGATTGTTTTTGTCAAGAAGGATTCCGGCATTACGGTCGCAAGCGAGGCGGACCTTACGGGCAAAGTCGTCGGTACGCAAAGCGGCGGCACGGCGGAAGAATATCTTGACGGCGAGGGCGCAGCCGTTCGCGACACTTTTGCCGATTTCAAAAAATATTCCGATTACATTGCCGCGTTTATGGATTTGGAGAACGGCCGTCTTGATGTTATCATCGCCGACGAGATTACCGGGCGTTACTACATGAGCAAGCATGCCGACGTTTTTGAGGCGCTTGATGTAACGGTCGGCCCCATTAGCACCTTCGGCATCGGTTTCGCCAAAGATAACAATGATTTGCGCGACGAGGTGCAGAAAGTTTTGGATGAGATGAAGCAAGAGGGCGTAACCGCGAAAATATCCGAGCAATGGTTCGGCAAGGACATTACCAAGTAATATTGAAGTTGTGAATTTCTTAGAGGCATTATGAAACACGTTCTTTCCGTTTTCGTCGAAAATCAAACCGGCGTTTTGGTGCGCGTGGCGGGTATGTTTTCGCGGCGCGAGTTTAACATTGACAGTCTTTCGGTGGGTGTCACCGAGTCGCCGGAGTTTTCCCGCATCACGATTGTGGTGCATGGGGACGAGAATCTCATCGAGCAAATGATAAAGCAGTTGGCGAAAATGCCGGTGGTAAAGGCTGTTCGTCGTCTTGATGCCAAGACTTCGGTACAGCGGGGCATGACGCTCATAAAAGTGAAAGCCGATGACAATAACCGGCTTGACGTTTTGAAAATCGCCGAGCTTTTTCGAGCGCACGTCATTGACGTACAGCAGGCGACTTTGATTTTTGAGATAACCGGCGACGACGAAAAAGTAACGGCGTTCACGCGGCTTTTGAATCCTTACGGCATTAAGGAAGTTATCCGCACGGGGCTTATTGCCTTAGAGCGCGGTGACCATACAATTTACGAACATTTTGAGGAGAAAGAATACTATGGCAAAAACTTATTATGACAGTGATGTCAACTGGGACGTTATCAAAGATAAAACGGTGGCGATTATCGGTTACGGCAGTCAAGGCCACGCTCATGCGCTGAATCTCAAAGAGAGCGGCGTGAATGTTGTGGTCGGCCTGTATGAAGGTAGCCGCAGCAAGGAAGTCGCCGAAGGCCAAGGCTTGAAGGTTTTGTCCGTCGCTGACGCCGTAAAGGCCGCCGACATTACCATGATTCTTATTCCCGATGAGAAGCAGGCGGATGTTTACAAGAGCGAGATTGCGCCCAACTTGAAACACGGCAGCGCCCTTGCTTTTGCCCACGGTTTTAACATTCACTTCAAACAGATTGTGCCGGACAAGGACATCGACGTCTTTATGGTGGCGCCGAAAGGCCCCGGGCATCTCGTTCGCCGCACTTATACCGAAGGCGGCGGCGTTCCCGACGTCTTTGCCGTGGAGCAGGATGCTTCCGGCAAGTGCTTTGACTTGGCGCTTGCTTATGCCCGCGGCATTGGCGGCACGCGTGCCGGCGTAATTCAGACGACTTTCAAAGAGGAAACGGAAACCGACCTGTTTGGCGAGCAGGCTGTTCTTTGCGGCGGTGTGACGCATCTTATCCAGAATGGTTTTGAGACGTTGGTCGAGGCCGGTTATCAGCCGGAGATTGCCTATTTTGAGTGCTTCCATGAGATGAAGCTCATTGTTGACCTCATGTACGAGGGCGGCATGGCCAAGATGCGCAAGTCCATAAGCGATACTGCCGAATACGGCGACTACAAGACCGGCCCGCGCATTATTACCGCCGATACCAAAGCGGAAATGAAGCAGGTCTTAAAAGAAATCCAGGACGGCACTTTTGCCAAAAACTGGCTTGTTGAGAACCGCGCCGCCGGTCGTGCCAACTTCTTGGCCGAGCGTCGTATTCATGCCGAGCATCCCATTGAAAAAGTGGGCAAAGAACTCCGTAGCATGATGAGTTGGTTAAAAGACGGCGAAGATTTGTCGAAAGACTGATAAAACCGCGCCGGGGGTGTGTCCCGGGAATGTTGGATGCTTCCTTTGCGTCTTTGCCGTGCTTTAGGCAGCGGCGAACAATGTTTTGCGTTCAATGTTAATCGGCAATACGATAACCGCAAAAAGATAC
>CAJORE010000097.1 GCA_905236595.1 uncultured Selenomonadaceae bacterium
GCGATACCCGCGCCTCGAACTATTTTTCTTGTTTTTTGTGTTTTATTATGTTATCATGTGTGCCGTATGTGCGAAAGACTTGTCGCCCGACGGACGGCAAGTTCATAATCGGGAGGTCAGTTGTTAAATGAATTTTACAGCCAAGGCGCTGGAGGACAGCGCTGTCGAGCTTACCATAAATATCCCCGCCGCCGAACTTAAAAAGAGCGAGGATAAAGCGTTAAAGGAAATTGCCAAGAAATATAATTTCCCCGGATTCAGGAAGGGCAAAGCGCCGAAGAACGTCGTGGAACGTCAGGTCGGCAAGGAATACGTCCTGCAGACCGCATTTGATTTCATCTATCCCCAAGCCATAAACGATGCTTTGGCGGAGGGCAATTACGAGCCTGTGACCCGGGTCGAAATTACCAATATCGACTTGGAGGAAGGCAAAGACGTGGTTTTCACCGCCGCCTTCACCGATCACCCGAAAGTAACCCTCGGCGAATATAAAGGGCTTGACGTTGCCAAAGACGAAGTGAACGTCACCGACGACGATGTCAACAAGGAAATCGACAATATTCTTTACAAAAACAGCGAATTGGTGGACGCCTCGGCGGACGACACCACCGCGCAATGGGATCTGCTCACCTTCGATTTTGAAGGTTTTGTGGACGATAAACCCTTTGACGGCGGCAAGGCGGAGGATTATATCCTCGAATTGGGCAACGGCGAATTCATTGACGGCTTTGAAGATCAGCTCATGGGCTTAAAGGCGGGCGATGAAAAGGAAGTCCGCGTCACATTCCCCGAGGATTACCGCGAGTTGAGTTTGGCGGGCAAGCCGGCGCTCTTTAAGTGCCGCATAAAAAGCTTCAAGAAACGCAAGTTCCCCGAACTCACCGATGAATTTGTGGCGGAAAAGGCGGGCAATCTTGCCAAAACCGTCGCCGAACTGAAAGACAAGGTAAAAAACCGTTTGGAGAGCGCCGCTCGCCGCGATGCCGACAACAAACAGATGCAGGACGCCATTGCGTTGGCCGCAAAAAATATTACCGTCGATATTCCGGAAGTCATGGTGGAAGCGGAGCTTGATACCTTGATGCAGACCGTTGAAATGCAGTTGAAACAACAAAACGTGGATGTCGAAGCGTATTTCGCGGCAATGGGGACGGACGCGGGACAATACCGGGAAGGCCAGCGCGAGGAAGCGGAAAAGAACGTTCGGATAAATCTAATGCTCGAAGCCGTAGCCAAGGCCGAGAACATTGAGCCGACCGACAAGGATATTTCTGCCGAAATATTGTTGATGGCGCTGGCGTATGGCGTAAAGCCGGATGAAATCGTCGAGGTCATCAAGAAGCAAGGCGATCCGGCGCGGCGCAACCTCCATAAGACCGCTCTGCGGAAGAAAGTGGCGCAGTTTATCTATCGGAGCATTCCCGGCAACGAACAAGCGGCGTCTGCCGATGCGCAACCGACCGACAAGGCGCCGGACGCCGGTAACGAGGTGTAAGGCATGAGCTATTATGTGCCCATGGTGGTAGAGCGTTCGAGCCACGGCGAACGGGCGTACGACATTTATTCGCGCCTCTTAAAGGATCGCATAATCTTTTTGGGCGGCGCCATCAACGACGATGTGGCCAACTCCGTCGTAGCGCAGTTGCTGTTTTTGGAGTCCCAAGACCCGGACAAGGATATTTACCTTTACATAAACAGTCCGGGCGGTGTGGTAACGGCGGGGCTTGCCATCTATGACACCATGCAATACATCAAGCCGGATGTCTCAACCATTTGTATCGGCCAAGCGGCCAGCATGGGATCGCTCCTGTTGACGGCGGGCGCCAAGGGCAAACGCTATGCTTTGCCGTTGGCGCGCATTATGATTCACCAGCCCTTGGGCGGCGCACAGGGACAATCCACCGATATTCAGATCCAAGCGCGGGAAATTTTGCGCTTGCGCGAAGTGGGCAACGACATTTTGGTTAAGCACACGGGGCAGTCCCGCGAAAAAGTTGTCGCCGACACGGAACGCGACAATTTCATGACGGCCGAAGAGGCCAAGGCTTACGGACTTATCGACGACGTCATAACGCGCCCCCGAAAGGGCGATGAAGATGGCGCCAAGGAGAAATAACGATGATTAAGTTCGGCGAAGATCGACACCGTCTTAAATGTTCTTTTTGCGGCAAGTCGCAAGATCAGGTTCGCAAGTTGGTTCAAGGACCGGGCGTATATATCTGCAACGAATGTTTGGAACTGTGCAACGACATAATTGACGAAGAATTGGACGGGGATGTCCAAATCGGTATGCAGAATATCCCCAAGCCGAAGGAAATTTGCGCCTATTTGGATCAATATGTGGTGGGACAGGACGAAGCAAAAAAGACCCTGTCCGTCGCCGTTTACAATCATTACAAGCGCATTAACGCACCGGTTCCCCGCGGCAAAAACGGCGTGGAGCTGCAAAAGTCCAATATCTTGATGATCGGACCTACGGGCAGCGGAAAAACGCTGTTGGCGCAGACCCTTGCCCGTTTGCTGAACGTCCCTTTTGCCATAGCCGATGCCACGGGCTTGACCGAAGCCGGCTACGTCGGCGAGGACGTGGAGAATATATTGTTGCGGCTCTATCAGGCCGCCGGTTATGACACGGAAAAAGCCGAACGCGGCATCATCTACGTCGATGAAATCGACAAGATTGCCCGTAAGGCGGACAGCACTTCCTTGACCCGTGATGTTTCCGGCGAAGGCGTCCAACAAGGGCTGTTGAAGATTTTAGAAGGAACCATCGCCAACGTTCCGCCGCAGGGCGGCCGTAAGCACCCGCATCAAGAGTTCATACAGATGAACACGAGCAATATCCTCTTTATTTGCGGCGGTGCTTTTGACGGCCTTGACAGTATAATTGAGGAACGTTTGGGCAAAAATCGGTTGGGCTTTGGCTCCGATGTCACGACCAAAGCCGAGCGGGAGCAGAATGTGGGATCGATACTGGCGAACGTTCTGCCGGAAGATTTGTTGAAAAACGGTCTTATCCCCGAGTTTATCGGCCGTTTGCCCGTCACGGTGACGCTCAACGCCCTTGACGAAGAGACGATGATTGCCATATTGACGCAACCGAAAAATGCGCTCATTAAACAATATCAGCGCATGATGGAAATCGACGGCGTGAAGCTCTCTTTTGAAGATGACGCCGTAAGGCTTATTGCCCGTGAGGCAATGAGCCACAAGACGGGGGCGCGGGGGCTGAGAGCGGTGCTTGAAAAGCTCCTGCGGAACGTGATGTTTGAAGTCCCCTCCATTGACGGTGTGTCGGCCTGCCGCGTGACGAAGGATGTCATTGCCGAACATAAGGATCCCATTTTGACCATCGATCCCGTAAAAGTAAAACGCGCTTTGGGAGCGTAACCAAACAAAGCAAGCAATAAAAGACGCTGCCGACGGGCAGCGTCTTTCCAATTCCGTGGAGTTGAAAGTTATGGAAAATAAACCGACCGGCCGTCGCGGCAAAAAGCGCTTGCCCGTTGGCGCTGTCGCGCCGCTTGACAACGCCGACAATACGGACGAAGCCGCGCCGCTTGACGAGGCAAAGTCTATCACATTGCCGTTCGTGCCCATTCAAGGACTGACGGTTTTCCCGTACATGATAATCCATTTGGACGTTGTGCGTCCTCGCTCCGTCGCGGCCATCGACCAAGCCATGTTGCAAAACAAACGCATATTCCTTGCCACCCAGAAGGATGATACCGTTGAGGATCCTACGCCGGAGCAAATATACTCCGTGGGGACGGTGGCGGAAATCCGCCAGATATTTAAGCTCCCCGGCGGCCCGGTGCGCGTTTTGGTAGAGGGGTTGCACCGCGCCGGTATCGTAAATTACATCGAACGCGAAGGCTTTGATGAAGCGCAAATAATCGAATATACGGACGCGGCGGTTAATTCGACGCAAATGGAAGCTTTGACCCGCGCCGTCGTCCACACATTTGAAAAATGGGTGAAGTTGTCGCGGCGAATGCCCGACGAAGCGCTTATTTCCGTCACGATAACCGATGATGCGGGGCGGTTGGCCGATTTGATTATCGGTCATTTAAGCCTTAAAACCGACGTTCGCCAGCAGTTGCTTTCGTGCATTGACATTAAAAAGCGTTTGGAAATGCTGTTCGGCGTTTTGCTCCGCGAATTGCAAATGCTTGAAATGGAGCAAAAAATCGGCGAACGGGTGCAAAAGCAAATCGAGGAATTCCAAAAAGAAAACTACCTGCGCGAACAGCTAAAAGCCATTCACACCGAATTGGGCGATGACGAAAAAGCGGAAATCGACGATTATCGCGAGCGTATGGAAGAGGAAAATTTCCCCGCGCACGTCAAAGAAGCCGTCGATCGCGAATTGGCGCGTCTTGATCGTACGCACGCCATGTCCCCCGATTCCTCCGTAATAAGGACGTATTTGGAGTGCTTGTTTGATCTGCCGTGGAACAAAGTCAGCGACGACGAAGTGGATATTGAAAACGCGGCTAAGATACTTAATAAAGACCATTACGGCTTGGAGAAAGTCAAGGAACGTATTTTGGATTTCTTGGCGGTGCATCAGTTGGCCAAGGATAAAAGCGCGCCCATTCTCTGCTTGGTGGGGCCGCCCGGCGTCGGCAAGACATCCTTGGCCGAGTCCGTGGCGCGGGCTACGGGGCGGAAATTCGTTCGGGCATCCTTGGGCGGGATCCGCGACGAAGCGGAGATTAGGGGAC
>CAJORE010000098.1 GCA_905236595.1 uncultured Selenomonadaceae bacterium
CGCCGGGGGCGTTTTATTGGCGATTCATTCGTCACCGAAAATGTCACTGTGCGTTCCCGTGCGGAACAAATCAAGCACCAATGTCGTATCCGTCTTTTGGTATACCAGTAACCAATCCGGCAAAACGTGACATTCGCGGCGTCCTTTCCACCGCCCTTTCAAGGCGTGGTCTTTGTGTTTGGCAGAAAGCGTCTTGCCTTCGGCCAAAGTGTCAATCACCTCGGCTAACACATTCATGTTTAGACCGCGTTTTTTTGCCAATTTGTAGTCTTTTCGGAATTGCGCCGTGGATTTGATTTTTTTTCAGTCATCTTTATTTAACTCCGCAAACAACTCGGCAGCGTTACGATAGCCCTTAACAGACGTATCGTACGCCAAGCGTTCGCCTTCGAGCAGGGCGGCGATGGTTTCTTCATTGGGACGGTCAACGGAGATGCGAAAAGGGATACGACCTTCGCGGAGCGTCTGGCGAATGAAAACATTGAACGCCGTCGTCATGTTCATGCCGACTTCGGCAAAAAATTCGTCGGCACGTTCTTTGAGGTTCTTATCCATGCGGATGCTGATATTGGTTGTTGCCATTGCGGTTGCGGTTGCCATAATGCAGTCCTCCTTTTTTCGGTAATTGTATATTATTTGCACGAAAAAAGCAACGCTTTTGCCGATATGGTATCAAAAAAAAATTATGCGCCGACAAACAAACACCCCTAACCGACGTATTTGTTCGATGGGGGTGTTTGTTCCGACACGTTTTGGTGTGTCGGAACAAATGTATCGGCATAGACACGAACCGGCAAAAACCAATCTGCTTACTTACGCAATCTAAACTTACTTACCGTTTCCCGTAAGTTCTCGGCGATGGAAGCCTGTTGTTTGCTGATGTCATTGACATCTTTCACCGATTCTGACACTTCGGATACGGAATCGGAAATTTGTACGGAAAGCGCGGCAGTATCTTGCGCCGAATTGGCAATTTGCGCCATCGCCTTGCCGACTTCTTCCATAGTGTTGTTGACATTGTTGCAAGTTTCGGCGATTTTTTGGGATACAGACCGAAAAACTTCGGCATCCGCCTCATATTGTTCCGCTACTTCTACAAAATTGCTGTACTGCGGGGCTACCGTTTCGTTTAGGAAACCCAGAATTGCTTTGGCATCGCCCGACAGGCTTACAAACGCATCTTGCACGGCGTGGATATTCTGCTGAATTTCCTCTACGGTGTCGGCGGTTTCTTTCGCCAGTTTGCCGACCTCCATGGCAACGACCGTGAACCCGCGACCCGACTCTCCGGCGCGTGCCGCTTCGATTGATGCGTTCAGCGACAACAGGTTAATCTGTTCGGCTATGCCGGATATCGCGGTCGCCATTGTGCCGATCTGTTCGACTGTTTTAGCCTTGTCGATAGACACGACTAATTTTTCGCTGAACTCTTTCGCTAATTTTTCCGCTGAGCGGCTTGCCTCGGTAGAATTTGCTTCTACCGTTCTCGCTCGCGCGCGAATGTCTTCCGCTTGCTTTAGTCCGTTGGCTGCCTCGACCGACAGGACGTTGACCGCTGCGCTGACGTTCTCAACCGAAGCATTTACCTCTTCCGTTGCGGAACTTGCATTCATCATCGCTTCGCTAATCGAGGACATATTTTTCTGGATGGCTTTCATGCCTTCCGTTAATTTGTCCGCCGACGCACCGAGAGTTTTACTTGATTCGTCCATGTTGCCGGAATGTTCGGAAATAGTGCCGAGAACGTGTTTTGTCTGGCGGAACATCTTGTTTATGGCATTGCCCAGGCGTCCTATTTCGTCGTTGGATTTGGCAACGGCCTCGGCGCGGGTATAATCACCTTCCGCCAAATCTTCCGCAAATTTTTGATCGACGCCAATTCGCTCTGCATAACCGGAAATCGTGCGATATGCCATTAAAATCAAAAGCACAAGTACCAAGACCGCGATACCGGCCATCATCAACAAAAGTTTGTTGGCGTCGGAGTACAATTCGCTCTCCGAGATAATGACGCCCAAATGCCAATTAACGTCGGGAACGGTTTGATAATAAACGAGCATTGTGTCGCCGTTGTCGTCCTTAAACGACGTTTGCCCATCCTTGCCGGAAATCATCTCGCGCATGGCGGCAGCCAGCGATGCGTTGCTCTCGGCGGTTGCGTTGGTTTCCCCGTCCAGTTTGGCTTCGTCTACGCCGGCAATGTACGTCCCGTCGTCGGAAGTCAAAACCGCGCTGCCTTTGCCGCCAATATTGATTTGTTCCACCATATCGGCAATGGCGGCGAGAGAAATGTCGATGGTTACGGCTCCGATAAATTTATCGGTCTCCCCTTCCGAATACATGGGAGCAGAATACGTCACCATCATGATTTTTGCCGTAGGGTCGAAATACGGTTCCGTCAATGCGGCTTTGCCCGCGCCTGCCGACTTGCCCAGTTGATACCAATCGGTCGGTATATACTCGCCGCTTTCGGCAACGTAGTCGTAAGAAATCTTAAGTTTACCGTTCTCTCTGTATACGAACGGGCAAACGTATTGTGTTTCCGCGTTGTAGGCAAACGGTTCAAACCAAATGCCGCCGCCGTTTGCCATATTTTCGTCGGACAAAGTATCGACCATATCTTGTGCCAACTGTTCGACCGTTTCATTCTTGTAATCGAACTCAGCATTGTTTGTCATGTGGCGGCAAATCAGCTTCATTCGTTCCAAACGCTCGTGAATGTCTAACGCGTTTGCCTTTATTGTTTGGTGAGTTCCGTGTTCCGTCAATTCGGCAATGTTTTCGTAGCTGTTATACCCGGCCAATGCCGTTATGATGAACAGCCCGGCGATGATGGCCGGCAACAGGGACAGGCACATCTTTAGTTTAACGCTGCGGAATTTCTCGGAAAATTCTTCCGACATAGGGCACCACTCCTTAATATACGACAGGAATAACACAAAAGTAGGCAAGACTTTGCTGCGACAAAAAACGGCGCGACTGACGCCGACAAAAAGCGTCACTCGGTCAACAAAACGTAAAACATTGACAACGGTTTGCAAACCTTGCGTGGCGTTGCTAAAGATGCTCGTCGTATGACTGTCACGCGTCGTCAACGCTTGGTATTCGCCAAAAAATTTGTTGTTCCTGCTACATAAGCACAAAAATTGACTTTATATCTAAACCACTGAAGTATTGTGTTTTATATATGGTAGGTGACAAAACTTAATGTCGCTTACTATAAGTGCCAATAATCTGTTTTCACAGCTTTTTGAAAGCAGACTATTAGGAAGCACTGCATAATTCCTCGGCAATGGCGCGAAGGAATTATGTAATGCTTCCTTTATTGTAATACTCTATATTCCCTCATATTCCCTGCATAAACTCCCCAAAATCGTCCACAGGCAAGAATGTTGCGCCGTCGCCCAAGGCAGCAAAGTGCGCCTTGCCACATTCAATTTTCTCTCGCTCCGTAGGGCGCAGGGCATCCATGGTGATATTGCCCTTGGTTTCCAACACGGATGGCGTTGCCGAATAACGAACGGTGCAAAGAGGATTATGATTGAGCATGGCAGTTTCTCCTTTGCAATGGGATTTGGTCGATTACATTGTAACAGATTTCGCCATGCTTTTGTTGTAAAAAAATAAACGTTGCGGTCGTCGCTGCCGCGACACACCACAACATTTATTATAGAACCCGTTTTTTGCCCAAAATATTCGTCCGCTTGTTTGTCAATCGCCCTGCCAAATGCATTTCATGAATTTGCGATAGTTGTTGTCCAAATAATCAATTATGAGGGAGAACATGGTATAGACGGTATCTCCTTTAAGTTTATCTTCGATAACCAGGCATACGTCCAACATCAAATCGCCGTCTTTATTAAGGTATAGCTTAAAGGGTTTATAGGCGGCAGATTCCTCGTTGATAATCTTTAATAGTTCCAATTGGTTGCTGTCCGTTAAAGCACTGGGAGAAATCTGTACCCGCACCAATGCGAAAATGGATTCGTCCAAAATCACAATAACCGGGAGCTGCTGCCCCTTCGTCGTAATGTGGGAACGAAATACCGTTGTCTGCTGATTATCCCCCTCTAATTCCTCAACCTCAAAAACCTTGATGTTTTTTTCCTCCAAATAGGACTTGAAGGCTTCCGCTTTTTTGTTCATTATTTCTTAAACCTCCGCAATTCGTAAACTATTTTCCGCGCCTAAGGCGCGGAAAATAGTTTTTAATAATTAAACGCCTCTTATTCTACCACAATTTCCCCTTTAGCTACACTCTGTTGCTCGATACCGGTATTTGCAAAATCCCCGTCAAGGAATACTTGTTCTTGCAAAGTCTTGCCCGGTTCCGTCAGCAACAAACTGTCAAAGGTGAACATACCGTGCGTATTGGTCAATCGTTCACGCATCATGTCCACCACACTCAAATTGTCGCCGTAGAGTTTGCCGTAATTCCTGTTGGCATCAATCAGAATGGTTCGATGGGTTCTGACTTTCCCGTCCGTATAAAGCCGGAACGGGCGCGTTTTGCTGTTTGCCATACCCAAATTGTTCCAGTAGACCAATTGCTCACCGTCTCTGGTCGGAGTGCGCCCGTAGACGGACAAATCCGTGAACTCGTTGTCTAAATGGATTTTGTCCACCGCCAGCACATCATCCATTGCCAGATTGCCCTCGTCCACATGGAGATAGCCTTGGGTTGCCCAAAGATTCGGCATCTGTGTGCCGTACTTGGAGCGCAGGCTTCCGACGTAGAAATCACCGTCGATTAACTTTTGGTTCCCTGCCCCCATAGCCGACATCTGGAAGACCGAATCTCCCTCTTTGGCGGCAATCGACCCGAAATGGAGGAAATTGCCCGCCATGGCGACATCGGGTCGGGTGTCGCCGCTTGCCTTGGCCAAAACGCGGTTGACACGGGACGCCGCAGTATTGTTGTCCATTTGCAGCAGCACCGCCTTGCCCTCGGCCAAATTCAGGAAGAGATCCCCGTCGGACAGTGCTACATGGGTAAATTCCCCGGAAGTAATGTTGTTGGCGTTTACGGAGCCATGGCCGGTGCTTAAAATATCGGTTTCCTCCGCTGCCGTTACGTCGTGCATACGGATATTGCCATTTTGCACCGTCATACTGGCATTATGCCCGGCGGTGATGTCTTCTGCCACCACATTTCCGCTTCCAAGACTTATGTTGGCATCGCCTCCCGCGACCATGTTTTTCAGGTCAAGGTTGCCTTGGTTCACCGTTATCGTTGCATTATTTTTGGCAGTAATATTGTTTATGACGGTATTGCCGTTTCCGGCAATGACATCGGCGTTGCCCCCGGCGTTGATGTTTTTCGTGCGGATATCGCCGTTGCCGCTAACGACGCTCACGTTGCTTTTAGCCTTGACATTTTCTAAGGAAATATCGCCGGCTCCGGCGCGTACATTTACAAACGTGTCCGAAGATATGCCTCCACCGGCGGAAATGTCTCCGTTTACGGCGTCCAAATTTACAAGGTTGCCGCTCACTTCGCCTTCAATGTTGATGGAACCTCTCTCCGTATGTGCCGTGATATCACCATCAACGTCAATGGTATAATCGAAGGAAACACCCCCGTCCCCATTAACCAGGGCGTTAAGATTCCGCTTGGCTCGAACGGCATCCGTTATATGTAAATCACCGTTGCGACCCGTCAAATTAACATCCCGTCCGGAATCAAGTACCCCGTTTTGGGCGATGATGATATTTTGGTTACCCGATTTGTAATGATGTTCACCGGCAGACATGGATATATCGCCATTTTCCGTGGAGGTCTTGCCATAAATCTTGATTTTGCCCCAATTTACGTCAATATCAATATTTTCCCGTGCGGTTACGGTTTCCACATCGGGGCCGTTGTCGCCGATGGTAACTTCGCCTGTGCCTACCTTTACACCTATGCTGCCTGCGTCGGCGCGAACTTCCTTGCCAATGGTGACGTTCCCCCGGTTGGCAGCCAAATTCACGTCACCTCCGGTAGAGGCTACGGCGGCACCTACATTGATATCACCTTTTTGAGCCGTCATGGAAATATCCCCGACGGCCTGAACGTCGTGACCCACATTGATGTCACCGTCAACGGTTTTAACCCTTACCTCACCGTTTACGTCCACATCCGTGTCAAAATATACACTGCCCTTTTCTTCTAACTCCGCCACCAAGTCGGACTTGGCCTTAATGCGGTCGGAAACGTGCAGATCGCCGTTGCCCACATCCAAATGTATGGTGCCGCCGGCTTCAAGTTTCCCGTTTTGGTCGATGATAAAGGTTTGGTTATTCGCTCCGGGAATGTAAGCATCTTTGTGTGCCGATATAAAGATATCCCCATCATCCGTAGATGTTTTGCCGTAGACGACAACTTTTCCGTCCTTGGTGCTAAGGTCGATATTCTCCTTTGCCGTAACGGTTTTTACGTCCGGGCCGTTATTGCCGATGAGAATATCTCCCTGCCCGGAGGCAATACCGATGCTTCCTTCCTTGGCCGTCACGGTCTTCACAATCTCGACGTTTCCTTTGTCCGTCTTTATGGACACGTTTCCTGCCTTTGCCAACACGTCGCCGTCGTCGCCTAAACTCGTATCGCCGATAACGACATTCCCTTGATGGCTGGAAATTGCAACGTCTTTCGCGGCGGTGACATCCTTTCCTACTCGAATATCGCCGTTGCCGGTCTTTAGGCTTATCGTTCCGTCGTCGGAGTTTACGGTGTGTCCCACCGTGATGCTGCCCTTGTCTGTAGAAATAGCCACATTTTCCTTGACGGTCACGTCGCGGTCAAAGTACACACTTCCTTGTTCGGCGATGGTGGCCGTAATTCCTTTTTTGGCCATGATATCGTCCGTAATGTGGATATCGCCGTTGCGACCGCTTAAAGCGACACTTCCGCCGGAGTTTATTTTACCGTCGTCACGAATGATAAAGTTTCCGGATTCGCTACCTTCCACATAAACATCTTTTCCGGCTTTCATGCTGATGTCGCCGGTTTCCGTGGAGGTTTCGCCCAATATCTTTATGGTACC
>CAJORE010000099.1 GCA_905236595.1 uncultured Selenomonadaceae bacterium
ACTACGCTTCGTCGTCATTCCTTGTCTGCCGAAAAAATCCCTCGGCAATGGCACGAACTCATTTATGCAGCGTTTCCTTAAAAAAATGAGCGTCCCACCGCTAAAGGTCGGACGCTCATTTTACACTTACTTTATCACCTGCAATGTGGAATGAATCACATTGTCGATGATGTAATCTGTAGTGAATCGCGATTCATTGGTCACTTTTTTCTTATCGTGCAGAAGCTTTACCTTTTTGTTGACGGGCACCGCCGACTGTTCGCCGACTGCCGCCTTAATCTTCTTCGGCTTTTTCTTTTGTTCGGTTGCCCCGGCCGGTACCGCCGCGCCGGGCGCTATTATCACCTCATTGTTCTTGCCGCTTTCAACAAATGTGGCAAGCTTTTTGGACACGGGAACGGTTTTGTCTTCCTGCGGACTAAGATCAATGCCTGCTTGCGCCAATGCCGTGGTAAGCTGCGCCAGCGGAACCAAACCGCCGCCTCTTATATCGAGGGGCAACATTCCGGGACGAACCGTCTTGGGTACGGTGTACGGAATGACCAACGTTTGGCGTTCACTGCGCCAGGGCTTTATTATCGTGGTAAACTTCACGGTATCGCCGGGGCGGACTTTCACTTTGTCGGGCACGGCCGAAATCAGCGAAGCCGTCTTTCGCCCTCGCTCAAGATTGACCTCAACCTGAATATCAACAATATTGGATTCCTTGTCGGTATTGGAGCAGATGATATTCATGACCTGCGCCAGCTCCAAGACCGCAATTTGTCCGACATCATTCGCATTGTAAAACATATTTTGCCGTGACACCGCCCCGCCTTCCGCCGCATCGGTGCGAACGATAAAATTAAGCGCCGCCGTGCAACTTTCAAGCGAATCGGCGGTTTTGGCCATTGCGGCGTAAGCAATGGTGGCGGCAAGCTGTGACAAGAAACTCTCGTCATAAGCAATGCGAACGCCGTAGCTATCCTCGCGATTCAGCGTAACGTCCTTGACTTTGATTTTAACGGGTACGACAGCCGGGAAAACCCCCAACTCTCCGGCCACCCCCGCCGAACGATCCTGACTTACCCGGCCTATTATATTGCCGATGGTGGCAAGTTTGACACCGGCCGTAGGACCGGACATTGTGCCGACCACCGAAGCATCCGTCAAAAAGTAACTGACATTGCCCTTGTGCAAAAAGGGATGACCGAATCCTAAAATTCGCTTATCGTCAACCGCCGTAACGGTTCCCGTCGCTCCGACCGAAAAATCGCCGTATACCAACGCCACGCCCATGGGACTGCCGGCTTCTAACTGCGCATCGTAATCCGTGCCGCGATCGGTGATGACCGTCAACGAATCTTCTCCTTCATCGGCCAGCGGAAATAATTTCCTGTCGGCAAAATCCATGGCCGTCGGCGTGAAACCCGAAAAATACCAACCCGAACGCGGGCTGATACTGCCGGGCACCATCGTTTCCTTCGGCATCACCGGCGTTGCCTCTTTGTTGGCAGCGGTGTGTTCCCCAGCTTCGTTCTTAGCCGGTGCGACATTTTTGTCGTCAACATTCTCCTGGGCTACGGAATCATCCGTGCCGTCTTGCCCGCCATTGTTATCCTCGGCAACCTGTTCTGCTTCGGTCGGCTTTTCGGCGACTTTGCTCTTTTTATTCTTTTTACTATTTTTGTTCTTTCCGCTTTTTTTGTCGGCTTCGACGCTTTTTTCGTCTTTGGCCGCTTCGCTTACCGTACCGGCATCAACTTTATTGTCTTCCTTATCTTTGCCGTCTTTCTTGTCCTTCTTGAAAAATTTCTCCCGCCAAAGGCGGTTTTCTTCTTGCGTAGTCTTTATGTCAAGCGCAGTAGAGACAATGCGATTCTTCGTATCCGGCATATTCCACAACTGCAACATATCTTCAATCGGGGTTATAAAAAATGTCGACGTACGCATTTCCTTTAATCCGGCCGATACCGCTCCGGCCAATCGACCGTCGATGTAAACCGGCGAACCGCTCATCCCTTGCAAGACGCCGCCAACTTTGTCAATAAGTTCGCCGGAGGCTTTCGCCATAATCATGGATTGCGTTCCCTTGCCGGCATCCATCAACCCGACAACATCAACACGAAACGATTGAAGTCCCGTATCATCGACGACGGTAAAAGCTTCCCCCACCATACCGCGTTCGATTTCGCTGGTAGGCATTATCGGCGGCAACTCGGCGGCCTTAACGCTATAGACCGGCAACAAATTAAAGGCCAACGCCGCTGCAATCACGCCTATTCCTTTAAGCGAGACACAAAATCTTCTCATGCCAATCAAAATATTCACCTCAAAAATAAATATGCTTTAAGCCTACGGTTCCAAAACCGCTTTATGCTTTGGCAAGCGCAACGACGAACAAAAACGCTTCCCGCTTTGGCAGTAGAAGAACCCAAGCAACATGACTTTTGCTGTTTGACCCATTATAGCACATTTGCCGAGCAATAAGGAACTGTTCATCAATAAATTTTAGTTTTTCGTTGTGGTTTTGGTTTGTGGCTTAATTTTATTGTGCGGCTTTTTTCTCCTTTTTACTTTGG
>CAJORE010000100.1 GCA_905236595.1 uncultured Selenomonadaceae bacterium
GCGTCAATGGCGCAAACACGGTATCGTATAATACATCGCCGCACAATGGTTAGGAGGAACTCACGTGGCAAAATTTGCCTTGGAGGACTTAAAAGCGCGTCTTGCCGAAAAGCAACATAAATTGACGCCGCAACGGCAGACAATCCTGAAGATTTTTTTGGAACATCCGGATCGGCATTTGAGTGCCGAAGAAGTGCATCGGCTTTTGCGCGCCGAAAAATCGGAAATCGGTTTGGCAACGGTATACCGCAGTTTGGAACTCATGAGTGAACTTGGCATACTCCAACGCCTTGAGTTTGGCGAAGGCAAAAGCCGCTACGAAATCAACACCGCCGACGAAACGACGCATCATCATCACCACCTCATTTGCACCCAATGCGAAAGCATTTCGGAGTTTGCCGACGATCTTTTGGACAATCTCGAAAAAGACATTATGGAAAAGAACGGCTTTGCGGTGAGCGATCATCAGGTTATCTTTTTCGGCGTGTGCAAAAAATGCCGCGAGAAGGCGGCAAGCGCCCAATGAGTTTTGCGCCAAAGGATGCCGGTAGCGAAAATTTGCGGCGGGCGGCGGCGGCAAAATTCGGCGGTGCTTCTTTGGTGACCCGCGAATTTTCGTCGGGCAGCACCGAAGAACACACAATAAAATTGCTGAGAGAATTGTTGGATCTTTTCGGCATAGCCGTCGATTCTGCCGCCGCCGATGCCGACTTTGAGCGTATGGCGGTGACGAACGATTGCCGCAAGGAACATGGCCTTGTCGTCGTGCGCACCGTGTTTGCCGTGACGGACAAGACCGGCGACACGAAAATTTACGAGCGTACGGAAAACGGCAACGCCGACGAAAACGACCGTGCCGCCTATCACCGCTTGCTGAAGTTAAATCTTTACGATATTTTTTTGCGCGAGTTTGCTATGCCGCCGGCGCCGTGGGGCATATTGCACGGCGTTCGTCCGGTTAAAATCGCCGATCGCTTCATCAAAGCCGGCCTAACCAGCGATCGGATAATCGAACGGTTTCGCCGCGAATATGCCGTAAGCGAGGAAAAATCCCGCCTTATGACCGACATCGCCTTTAAGCAACAACCGATATTGCAAGAAGGCGACGAACGGACAGTCAGCATCTACGTCGGCATCCCCTTTTGCCGTTCCCGTTGTCTTTATTGCTCCTTCCCCTCATACGTTTTGCCGACAGCGCCAAAACTTGCCGAATTCACGGAGGCGTTTGGCCGCGACCTGACGGCGGCGGCGCAAGCGGTGCGGCAACACGGCCTCAAAGTCGAAAACATATATGTGGGCGGAGGGACTCCCACGGCGTTGCCGGAAGATTTGTTCGCCAAAATGCTTGCGGCGGTGACGGCGAATTTTGCCGGAGGCGCGTTGCGGGAATTTACCGTAGAGGCGGGGCGTCCCGACACCGTGACCGACGCCAAAATCGCCGCCATGAAAGGTTGTGGTGTCACACGGGTAAGCGTTAATCCGCAGACGATGAACGGCGAAACGTTAAAGCGTATCGGCCGCCAACATACCCCCGAAGAAATAATCGCCATGTTTAATGCGTTAAGAGCGGCGGGAGATTTTCATATAAATATGGACGTCATCCTGGGCTTACCGGGCGAAACAGCCACCGATACGGCGCACACCATGGCCGAGATTGCCGCCTTGAAGCCCGACAGCGTAACGCTCCATGCGCTTACGCTAAAACGCGGTTCACGCTTAAAGTCGCTTTTTATCGAAGGAGAATCACCGCCCCTTTTGCCGACGAAGGACGAAACCCGCCGTATGTACGAAACGGCTCTCGGTTACACCGCCGCCATGGGTATGGAGCCTTATTATCTTTATCGTCAAGGCTACATGAAGGGTGATCTTGACAATGTCGGTTGCGCCTTGCCCGGTAAAATGAGCCGCTACAACATAAAGATTATGGCGGAGAGCCAAACAATTATCGGCATCGGCGGCGCGGCGGCAACAAAAGTCGTGGATAAACGGGCAGGTCGGCTCAAGGCTGTGTTTAATCCCAAGGATCTCATCATATATCTGCGCGACACGGATATGTACATACAAAAACGCGCCGCATTGTTAAAGGAAATTTACGGAAACACTGCACCAAAGCCGCAAAGGCCGGTGGGCAATTACGGCAAACGGCTTTGATTTTGGATTTGCCTTCGCCGCCCGAAGGCAATCCGCGCACGAATAAATTTTATTTACAATAAATGCACAGAAAGAAGACCAATCATGTCGGAAGAAATCAACAAAATCGTCGAAGCGACCACTATCGCCGACGTATATCGCGCCGCCAAACAACTTGAAGGCGTGGCGAAAAAAACCGAGCTTATCCGAAGCGATTATTTTTCGGAATTGTCGGGTTGTGAAGTATACCTAAAGCCGGAAAATTTGCAACATACCGGCGCTTTCAAATTGCGCGGCGCATACAATCGCATTTGCCAGCTGACGGAGGACGAAAAGAAGAAAGGCGTCATCACCGCCTCGGCCGGGAACCATGCCCAAGGCGTCGCCTTTGCCGCGCAAAAATTGGGCGTTAAGGCGGTGATTTGTATGCCCGCCACCACGCCGATATTAAAGGTGGAGGCGACCCGCGCTTACGGCGCCGAAGTGGTGTTAAGCGGCGATTCCTTTGACGACGCCTATGCCCACAGCATGAAATTGCAAAAGGAACGTGGCCTTATTTATATTCATCCTTTCAACGACCGGGAAGTTTTATTGGGGCAAGGGACGACCGCCCTTGAGATAATCGACGCGGTGAAAGACATCGACGCGATACTCGTCCCCATCGGCGGCGGCGGTTTTGCTTCGGGGGTGGCGCTTGCCACCAAGCTGGTCAATCCCGGGGTGAAAGTCATCGGCGTCGAGCCGGAAAACGCCGCTTGCATGAAAGCGGCGCGCAAAGCGAAAAAAATCGTAACCCTTGATTCTGCCGATACCGTCGCCGACGGTTGCGCGGTAAAAACGGCCGGCGATTTGACCTTCGCCTTTTGCCAAAAATATTTGGATTCGATTATCACCGTTTCGGAAATGGAAATAATGAGTGCGCTGTTGTCGCTCATCGAAAAACACAAGCTCATTGCCGAGGGCGCAGGCGTTTTGACTTTGGCGGCGCTCTCCAAATTGCCCTTCAAAGGGAAAAAAGTGGCGGCGATTGTTTCCGGTGGCAATATTGACATATCGACAATTTCGGCGCTTATCGACAAAGCGCTCATTGCTCGCGGCCGGGTCTTTTGTTTTGCGGTGGGTCTGCCGGACAAGCCGGGGCAGCTGCTGAACGTGGCAAATATTTTGGCCGGCGAAAATGCCAACGTCATAAAGCTTGATCACAATCAGGCCAAAGTGACCGACAGCTTCAAGAAAGTAATTCTCGAAGTCACCGTCGAAACGGAAAGCCACCGTCACATTGACCGCATCATTCGCGCCTTGAATCGCGGCGGCTATGAAGTGGAGAAAATTTATTGAGCACCCATTCGGGGCGCAGATAATAAACGCACCCGACACACAACAATGAGGTGATTATTTTGTTTTTTATCGCGTTATCGCCGATACTATGGCTCGTTGTAGCGTTATCCATGCTGAAAATGGCGGCATGGAAGGCTTGCCCCATCGCCTTGGTCATCGCTCTTGTCGCCGGCATATTCGTCAACGATATGACGAACGTCCACGCCGTCGAAGCGGTTTTAGAGGGTGTCGCCCTCGCCTGTTGGCCGATACTCTTGGTCATTATCGCCGCTATTTTCACTTATAACCTCTCGTTGCACACCAAGGGCATGGATGTCATCAAAAAAATGCTGACCTCCGTCTCCAATGACCGTCGTGTGCTTATCCTGCTCATCGGCTGGGGATTCGGCGGATTTTTGGAAGGCATGGCGGGTTTTGGCACGGCCATAGCAATCCCGGCAGGGATGCTTGCCGGTATCGGCATAGACCCGGTTTTGTCGGTCGCCGTATGTCTTATCGCCAACTCCGTGCCGACAGCATACGGTTCAATCGGTATTCCGCTGATAACCTTGGGCAGCGTCACCGGTATTGACGCCACGCAATTAGCGACGTACACTTGCTTGCAACTGTCACCGCTTACGATACTTTGTCCCTTCTTAATGGTCATTACGGCGGGCGGCTCGTTAAAAGCC
>CAJORE010000101.1 GCA_905236595.1 uncultured Selenomonadaceae bacterium
CCCCGCCACGGGCGGCACGGAAACTTATTATTATCACAACAGCCCCCAAGGCTACCGCTTGGCGCACTTTATCAACAACGAACTTTTGGCGGCGGGCGGCCTTAAAGATCGCGGCGTCAAATCCGCCGGATTCTATGTGATAAAACACGCCGCTGTTCCGGCGGTGCTTACGGAGCTTGCGTTCATTACCAATCCTACCGAAGAACGACTGTTAAGCGACGAAAACTACCAAGAAAAAATCGCCGAAGCCATAGCGCGAGGAATTGCCCGCTACTTCGGCGGGAGGTAAACAATAACCATGAAGAATTATTTTTTGGCGGCAATGCTTACGGGGCTTATTTTGGCTACCGCCGGTTGCGATTCACCCGGCGGACAAACGCCCCCGCCGCAAACTCCCCCTGCCGGACAGGAGACGCAAAAAACCGCCGATGACAAGCAACCGCCGAAAGAAGAACCCAAAGAAATTACCGTGCGTCTCTATTATCCCAACGATGACGGCACCAAGTTGTTACCAACGGAACGCCGCATCCAATTAAACGGCCAAGATCGCTATACCGCCGCCGTAAATGCCCTTATCGCCAACGGGCAGGGGCGTTATACCATTATCCCCAAACAAACAAAAGTGAACGGCGTCACGGTGAAAAACGGCACGGCTAAAGTCGATTTTTCCGCCGATCTGCAAAAATATTTTGTGGGCGGCTCCACGGGCGAGGAAATGCTGGTGGGCTCCGTGGTCAATACATTGACGGAATTCCCCGAAATTACCGCCGTCGAGTTTT
This sequence comes from uncultured Selenomonadaceae bacterium, assembly GCA_905236595.1. Lineage (GTDB taxonomy): Bacteria > Bacillota > Negativicutes > Selenomonadales > Selenomonadaceae > CAJORE01. The sequence continues at coordinate 780 of CAJORE010000101.1, forward strand.
ACAGCGACGGCAAGAAAATCGAAACCATTGCCGGACACAGCGATTTGTCCGTACCCACCAAGCGAATGGATGAACTTTTGCAATAAACGGATTCCGACGGCGGGAGGTGAGCCGAATGGATTGGGGCGAATGTTTGCGGGAAGTGCAGAATGTAAAACTCTTGTCCCGCGACGAAGAAAAAAATCTGTGGCACAAATTCAAGGATGAGGATGACTTGACGGCGCGGCAGAAACTCATTGAGGCATATCAGCCATTGGTTTTTAGGGAAGCGTCATCTTACGCCACCCATGCTTTGATTGCGGATATTATCCAAGAAGGCACCGTCGGACTTATTGAGGCCGCCGAAAAGTATGACTGCACAAAGGGCGTGGCGTTCAGTTTGTACGCCGTACATCGGATCCGGGGGCGCATCGTCAACTTTCTTGCCAAAGAGAGCGGCGCACCTTGTCCGTGCATGGACGAAGTGAATGAAACCGGTCTGTCCTTTGCCGAATGTTTAACGGACACGGCACCGCCGCCGGCCGAAATCGCCGAAAATCGCCAGATCGCCGAAAAGCTTCATGCGGCTCTGAATCGGTTGCCCGTAAAAGAACGAACGGTTCTGCAAGACATTTACTTCACCGATTGCGACGTAAAGACCGTTGCCGACGAATTGGACGTCACGGCGACACACATTTACCGCTTGCAAAAAAAAGGCATTCGCCGTGTGCGGGGAATGCTCGCCAAATTTATGCAATACTGGTGATGAACTGCAAATAAACAACGGAAAATCTCTATGATAAATTGCCGTTTGCCGCAATAATCGCACTTTGCAAACGGCAACATACCGAAAATTTTTGGATATGTCCGTAAATTTATGACTATGTTATAAGGAGAGCATTATGGCACGCGCCAAGAAAAACGAAAACAACGAAACGGAAACCCCGGCGGCCGTCGAAACGCAAGATGGACAAGGCGGCGTCGAATCCAACGCCAAGGCCGTGAAATTCCAGGAATTTTTGATGGATAACGACATAAACGTTTTTTCCACCGAATCAATGGATGATGACGCGGTAACCGTCATGTTCCGTTCCCGGGTGGAGGCAAACGGGCAACGCCTGCCGTGCGCCGTAATTATCGACAAGACTATTTTCACCCTCGTAAGGACGCAAATAATCTCCGGCGTAAAAGACGAAAAACGCCCGAAAGTCAAAGATTACATCAATGAACTTAACGGACGCTATAAATTCTTCAAATACTATATGCGCACCGACGGCACGGTTTATCTCGATTTATGTCTGCCTTTCCAAAACGACGAGATTGACGGACAAACCATCCAATTATCTTTGGGACTGCTCATTCGCCATTTGGAAGACGAATACGACAAGTTCATGAAAGTCGTATGGAGCGATGACAACTGACGAAAAAGGACGTTGCTAATGATTTTGGCAGTCAGCGTCGGCGAAATAATCCCGACCAATGCTTATTTTTATATCGACGATACAACAAGCAAATGTTTGCTCGTCGATCCCGGCGGCAACGCCGAAAAACTTCTCGCCGTTATTGACGAACGAAAGCTTGCCGTCGAAAAAATTTTGCTCACCCACGGTCACTTTGATCACATGGGGGCGGCGCAAACCTTGCAAGATCATCTCGACGTCCCCATCGTAATGCACGAAAACGGCCGTGCTTACGCCACAAATGCGGAATGGAACCTGTCGGCGGTGTACGGTATGGAGCTGACCTTAGAAAATGTCACTTATCTGCCAGATAACAGCAAAATAACCCTCGCCGCCAATCCCGCTTTCGGTGTCACGTTGCGCCACGTTCCGGGACATACGACCGACGGCGCGATTTACGTTTGCGCCGACAATCGCGCCGCCTTTGTCGGGGACTGCATTTTCAAGAACAGCTACGGCAACACAAGTTTTTTCGGCGGCGATGAAAAAACCTTGCTGACTAACATAAAGCGGCGCATCTTAACTTTGCCGGACGAAACGGTACTCCTCAGCGGACATTCCGAACCGACTACCGTCGGCGCCGAAAAGAATCGCCCGTGGTATGCCTTTGCCGATTAAGGAAACGCTACAGCGTTTCGCAATCCGCCCCGCACAACCAATCGTCGGCTTCGGGCAACTCATTCCAAGCATTGACGATATTTGCAGGTATAGCCTCAATATCGTCAACCAGCGCCAGAAATTGCAAATTGCCGTAACGAGCGACACAGTCGGACGGCGAAAGAACCGTCAGCAACAACCCTTGGAAACGGTGGGCGGCTTTTTCAATGTGCTCATA
>CAJORE010000102.1 GCA_905236595.1 uncultured Selenomonadaceae bacterium
GCACCACTACGCTTCGTCGTCATTCCTTGTCTGCCGAAAAAATCCCTCGGCAATGGCACGAACTCATTTATGCAGTATTTCCTAAAGCAATATAAAACCGCCCTCATAACGATCGCCAACGTTATGAGGGCGGCTCTTTTATTTGCCACTCTATAAAAGTGCAAAGGGGGATACGGCAATCCGCCCCGTAGCATCATAAATTTGTTTGCGACACGAACTACAATCGCTCACAATAATTTCGGCGGCCGAATTTTTTATTATGTCAAAAAGTTTGGCGCCGATTGCCATGGAAATGTTATATTTGTCCTGACGATAGCCGAATGTACCCGCCATACCGCAACAATCAACATCGGCAACCGTTACCGTATATCCCGCCGAACGCAACAACTCCACCGACGGCAAACCGATAGCCTGTGATTTTAAGTGGCAAGGAGCATGGTACAGTACCGTGCCGCTTCGATCTTTTTTTATTTGCAAATCACCGCTCAAAACGGCCGCTACGCAAAACTCACCCGCATCATAAACATTATCGCCGGCAACGCGGAATTTTTCGTCGGCAAACAATTCGGCATACTCGCTCTTCATCATAAGCGAACAGGACGGACACGCGCAAACAACCGGAATGTTTTTTTCTTTCCAATAAAGAAGCCTCGCCGCGTTTTGATCGGCGTGTTTTTTCACATCGTCCAAGTACCCGCCCTGCAACATCGGCGAACCACAACAAACAAATTCTTCATCAACCAAAACTTCGATACCGTTTTTACGCAATAATTCAACATATTTTAACCCGATATTCGGCTCATTTTCATTGCCGGTGCAACCGGGATAAAAAACAATCCGCCGCTTGAAATTATCCTGTTTGGGCAATTTGGCAAACTTATCATAAAAAGTTTTTACGGCATAGCGCGGCAAATGGCGCTCTTTGGCCAGCCCCAAATGCTTAAAGGCATGGAGCCGACCGCCCAACCTAAGCCCCAAGTTTGCCCAATGCCGACCCAAGGGCAAGCGCCGTACTTTACGCGCAATACTTTCATGGTGCGCCAAAATATCGTCCAAGCGTGTATGCGAATGATTCTTAAAATACTCGGCGCGGGCAAGCATATTAAGCGTACTGACCTTTACATCCGACGGACAAGTCCGGTCACAGTTTTTACAATTCGTGCAAAGCTCCAGACTGTCCTCAATATCCTCTTGCGAAAAGTGCATACGCTCATGCGCCACACCAACGAGTTTCGGTCCATAATAATCGGGAGTCGCCGCCATTACGGGACAAACGGACATACACGCCGTACAGGAGAGGCAACCGTCAAAAGTAAATTGCGCTTGTTCGTTCATGATAATTCTTCCTAATGTCTACCGAAATAATATTTTTTGTCGCTTACTTCAAACACAAACACTCGTGGCTTGCCTTGTAAGCCGACGCCAACGCCACTCCGTTGCCGGAATGTTCAAAACAATAATCGTAGCCGCTCAAATTCTTCCCGACAACAAAAAGATTTTCGGCGACAAGTTTGCCCGCACCGTCAATACTGCGCAGATGCTCATCGGTCATAAGCCCGGTAAGCGCAAATTTCTGCGGCACGCCCGCAAAAATGTCCGTCGGCAAATCATCGTCCGTTTCGGCAATAAAATCAACGGGCAAATTAAAAATCGGCTCGTAAGGTTCGTTAAAACGTTCCATGACGATACCGCCGCCGTAAAAACCACCCGTTGCCAAAATAAAGGCATCGGCAAAATACTCGTTCTCGCGTGCCGCCGCCTTGGCCGTTACGGAAACTATACGCCGTCCGTCACGTTTTGCGGCAATCACCTTCGCCCCGCGCACCGTGTTTATTTTCGCGTCGATAATCGCCCGCTCATAAATTTTCGCCAACCGCAAACCGTTTACGGCCGGCGGCAGTCCCGTCGTTTCACGAATGGGCGCGCCCAATCGTTCCTCTGTGTCAACAGCGGTAACGCTGTTCATTCCCAAAATTTGTCCCGTGACAAACGCTGTTTCATTAGCTACATAAGGCTTTAGCGCATTTACGAACGCTTCTTGCGTTTTCGGTTCATCCAAACGTCGCGCCACATCCAACATGGTCATGTCGCGCTTGCCGCCAATGTGCAAATCCACCGTTACGGCAGTTATTTCTTTGTCGGCGAAAATTTTCGGCAAGGCGGCGGCAACCAATCTTTCGTAAAAATCCTTCAAGCCCACAATACCGACGACAACAATTCGTTTTGCCGCAACAAGGGGCGAACCATTCAACGATCGCGGCGCCAAACAGGTGGGCTTTATCGTTCCCGCCGCCGTAGCGACGGGAATCTGTGTCGTAAGTTCCCCTTCATAAGGATGTCCGTAGCGAGCCGCAAAGTCTTTGAACCAATCTATGGCACCCTGCAACGACTCTACGCCCATTTTACGGTAAGGATGCTTTGACGGAAGAGCAGATAGCGCCGCCGCCGGATTTTGCACCTCACGCTTTTGCCCGTCGAAGCCCAAAACGTCGATAACACCGCCGGACAAAGGAAGGGTTCCCGCCCCCGCAAAAATGAGCGTGACGGCGGCTCCCTGTTCGGCACACATCAGCGCGGCGGTAAACCCCGAAAGCCCTCCGCCGACCACAACAACGTCTTGTTTCATAGCCTGTCCCTTTTATCGGTTCTCATGGCATACCCTAATTTTCGTCGGCAATGTTAAATGCCAATTCATAAATAGCCCGCGTCATTTCCGCTTCGCGCAATGTCTTGCCGATAAGCACGGGATGCACACCCTTGAAACGTTCGCGAATATTTTTACGCATTTCGACCAACGGATCACCCTTGCCGATTTCGGCAAAAAGCGCCGCATTACGCAACGTGCAAAAATTACCCTGGCACGTCCCCATGCCAATGCGGGTGCGTCGCCGCAAATCACCAAGGGAATGAATGGTGTCCTCTGCGGCAACAACGGCAATTTCGGCACGGGTAACATTCTCACATTCACACAAAAGTTTCCGGCTGTTATCGTCCCGTTGCAAAAGCTCCGTTACTTTTTGAAAACGTTCTTTGCCCAAGCGTTCGGCGGCGCGTTCAACACCATAGGCCGGGAAATATTTGCGGGCGCGGTGCTTGGCATCGCTTGAAACGTCCTCCGTCAGCGGTTCGGTTGCAGTGCGGCACGGTACGGTTACCCCCAAAATCTCGCAAACCTTATCGCTCATCTTTTCCGCCATAAGGCGGTAGGTGGTGAACTTACCGCCGACGATTGTCAACATTCCTGCCAACCCTTCCGCCGCATGATCGATAATGGCAAAACCACGCGACGCACTGCGCCCTTTTTCTCCTCCCGTCGGCAAATACAGCGGACGCGACCCGGCAAAAGCCCGCAAAATACGATATTCGCGCAGATTCACCAACATTTTTTCGCCGATTGTCAACAATCGTTCCACCTCGGCGCGAGTTACGCGAGTATCTTCGGGATCATCAACGGCAACGCTCGTCGTCCCCAAAATAGTGACCGATCCGCACGGAACAAAAATATCCCCGTCGGAAGATTTATGCAAGCGGTTGACAATGTGCGTGACCAACCGCGAATTAAACACAATAAGCGACCCTTTGTCCGGTTGCACCCCCACATTAAGCCCGGCTTTGGCCGCGATTTTCCCCGCCCAAGCACCGGCGGCGTTGACAATTATCTTGCAATCGACAAATTCTTCCGCGCCGGTCAAGACATTTTTTATCCGCGCTCCCGTCACTTCGCCGCCCGTTTGCAAAACATCAACAAGCTCCGTATAGGTCTTTGCCCGACCGCCATAGCGCTTGGCTGAATCAATATTTTGCCAAGCACAACGAAAACCGTCGATTGACGCATCGGGTACAACGTACGCCGAAACGATTTTGTCCGTTAAGCGCGGTTCCAGCGTTCGCGCTTCATCAGGCGTAATTTCTTTGAACGGTATGCCGCTTTTTTGACAACCAACGATCCATTGTTCTTCGTAAGCGTCGTCATCAACGTCAAGACGAACGAACAAACCTTCGGTCGGCTCGACGCAAGCTGCTCCGATCCGTCGCAAAATTTTATTCTCTTCGATACACTCGCGAGCCGCCGCCCGATCTTTGACGGCGTATCGTCCGCCGCTGTGCAAAAGCCCATGGTAACGGGAACTTGCGCCGTTCATAAGATCGGCTTTTTCAATGAGCAAGGTTGGAACGCCGCGCATGGACAAATCGCGCAAAATGCCAACGCCCGTAACGCCGCCGCCGACGATTAACACATCCGTTTTTTCCATTATGCCTTACTCCATTTTCCCGAACTGACGGCTGACAAAATTCCGCCCAAAGACGCTCAATGTGTAATAAAAACCGATAAGAAACGGAATGTATTCGGCGATTAGCCGCCAACACACGGCAATGACACCAACCGTCCCCGCCGGCACGCTCTGGCCGAACAAAAGAACAAAACCGCCCTCAGCCACACCTGCGCCGCCGGGCGTCGGCGTAAAATACAACAGGAGGTTGAGAAAAATCATTCGCCCCATAACCGTTAGCCAGTCGGCATCATAAATGCCCAACCCCAAAAACAAACAGGGAACGATGGCATAAATACACAGCGAATTAAGCCCCGATTCAAAAAACACCCGCACCATGCTCTTGGGGGATGCCGACAACAGACGAACAGCCGCATTCGTATCCCGCCAAAAAGCAAAGAGCATCTTGCGTTTTTTGGCATTTAATTTACGGGTGACACGCATTAACAGCCTGTCTAAGACACCGCGCTTGGCAAGAACCATAACGAGGACTATTAAAGCTATGCCGCCAAACATTGCCGCTAAAATCGTTTCGTTGGCGACTCCCGGCAAAATGCCTGCGTCATGCAAAAAAATAAACGGCAGGAGAAACGCCAAAAAAAATATTGATGCCAACGTGCGGACAATTACCAACACCGCCGCTTTGCCGGTCGGTACCCCCGCATGGCGCAAAAACATTACCTGCGCTACTGCACCGCCCGTCGCACCGGGTGTCAAAAGCGCCAAAAAATAATTACCGAAAATAACCTGTACTGCCTGATAGAGGGTTATTTTCTCCCCGGAAATTTTGACGAGATGCATGAGACGACTGCCGTCAAAAAACATACCGAGCGCCATGGCAAAAAGCGCCAACGCCACCGACCACGGCTGAAAACGCGTCAAATTGGCGATGGTATTTATATCCACCGTGGTATATATGACAGTCGCCGATATTATGGTTACTATGAATATGGCAATTAAAAAATTGCGATGAAATTTGTTCATAATGCTTGCTTTCGTACATTTGCGCCGTCAAACCGGCACCCGTAAGTAACGCAAGTGTTTTCGTCAAAGGTACTCTTCATGAGTGGCTATGGCGTTATGATTATGGATGGATTCAAAGTTTTCACATTCGACGAAAAAATACTTCAAACCCGGCAACGGTCGCAAAGCGAGTACCATATCACGCAACATATCTTCCACAAATTTGGGATTTTGGTATGCCGTCTCGGTGACAAATTTTTCGTCCTCGCGTTTTAACAGCGAATAAACGGGGCTTGATGCCGTTCTATCCACCATTCGCACCGCTTCTTCAATGTAGATGCACTCATACTCCGGCGCAAAACTAAGCCGCATGCGACAGACGGAACGTTGATTATGTGCGCCAAACGCAGAAATCTCTTTGCTGCAGGGGCAAAGAGAAGTGTAAGGGACATCCACTCCCAACGTAAACTTCAGCGGCGCATTGAGTTGCTTTTCGCCGACGAAAAAGCACGGCACATCAAGAAGTGCCTTCCCGCCCGACACGGGAGCGGTTTTTTCGACGAAATAACAAAACGAAAATTTTATTGCCGCCGTTGAGGCGTCAAGCCGCAATAAAGCTTCGTCCAAAATAGCCGCCATTTCCTCTTCGGCCAAGGGCTTTTGGCCGTATTCCGTCAAGATCTCAATGAATCGGCTCATGTGCGTTCCCTTATATTCTTTAGGCAACGACACGGTAAAACGCACATCGGCAACGACGGACAAAAAGCCGCCGCCTTCTTTCTTTATCAAAAAAGGCATACGCACGTTATTGATACCGACATTTTGAATGTCAACGCCGCGCCCATCGGCTTCGTTTTGTATATCTTTAAGCAAAATCATATTCCTTCGGAAAAATTACTTTAATATCTAAAACGGCGCATCCATAACCGTTCGCGTCTTGTCCGCCAAGCCTTAGCCGACTAAAAGCAACACAAAACCGGCAGACCTCAAAGACACCCTTAGGGGAAGTACATTCGCCTTTTGCGCCGTTTCTCCTTCATGCCGCAAAAAAAATTCGGACACTATCGCCAAAACAAATTTAGGGGACCTCTAAAAACTATCTTTTTTGGGCTTCGCCCAAACCCACAAGGGGCTTTGCCCCTTGACCCCAGCAGGGAGCTTCGCCCCCTGCA
>CAJORE010000103.1 GCA_905236595.1 uncultured Selenomonadaceae bacterium
GAAGATTTTTGACGATAAACGGAATACCCCAAAAAAAGATTTTATTCGTCGGCGACTTCATAGAGGATATTTTCTTGCAAAAAAAATTTGTCATCGAAGGACGCCGCGACGTTGTTTTGATAAACCGCAGCAAAGGTTTCGCGTATTCGCGCCGCCTTATTGCTGCCGCGCCCGATTTGGAATGGGGCATGATACACAATATGACTTCAACGCAAGTGGCAAGTCTTTTGCGTAGCGTTAAAGTCTATATAGATTTCGGGTCGCACCCGGGTAAAGATCGCTTGCCGCGTGAGGCCGTCGCCTGCGGTTGCGTCATTATCACCGGTCGGCGAGGATCGGCATACAATGATATGGATATACCCATTCCCGACGAGTTCAAATTTACGGATAACGAGGAAAACATTCCGCGAATCATCGAAAAAATTCGTTATGTCATGGAACATTACATGGCTGAACTGCAAAAGCAAACAGCATACCGCGAAAAAATTTTGGCCGAACCGGCAAAATTTGCTAATGATGTCGCTAAAGCATTTTCTTTATGAACCGGCACAACTCGAAAAAAACGAAAATGATTGCAAAAAGCGCGGCAAACGGCTCACTGTCAGTTATACAACAGACGCATCATAACAACAAAATCATGAAAAAAATTATTCTCACCGCCGTCATAACGGCCATATTTATGACGGCGCTCTTTTGTACATTGGCGGGGCTTACAATCGGCAATTATTGCGTGCATTTTGTCTTGGAGCGCAATGCCGTCGGTGAGCCGCCCAAAGCATACGCACTTATTATGCCGCCGTCATTGAGGCACTTTAAGAAACCACTTGCATACAGCGAAGCTTGGCAAATTGTTTCCGAGGACGGTCTGCATCTTTTTGCCGATTGCTTTATGAACGATTACGATACCGACAAATGGGTCGTGGTTCTCCACGGCTACGGTTGCACTCGCCAGAATTCATGGCAGATTGCCGAAGACTATTTACGCTTGGGCTACAATGTTTTAACGCCGGATTTAAGAGCATCGGGGCTGTCCGAAGGAACGTACATAACCATGGGTGTTAAAGAAGGGCGCGATGTTTTGGGTTGGACACAGGAGATAGCCGCCCGCCACGGCGACGCCAAAATCGTTTTGCACGGCGTTTCCATGGGCGCGGTAACGGCGATGATGACAGCCAAAGCCGACGATTTGCCGCCGAATGTTACGGCAGTAATTGCCGACAGCGGCTTTACCAGCGCTTACGATCTTTTTTCGATTATCCTTGAAGATTCGTTCAACATTCCGGCTTATCCCATTATGCCGTTGGTTGATTACGCTACCGCCAAAACGGCCGGTGTCTCCCTGCGCGAAGCCGTCCCCAAAGACGCTTTGAAATTTATCAAAGTGCCGGTACTTTTTATTCAAGGCGACAAAGATACATTGGTACCGCCCTACATGGCGGATATTTTGTACCGCTCTTGCAACTTAAGCGCCAAGGATATTTACATTGCCAAAGGCGCGATTCACGGCGTAGCGAATCAAACCAATCACGACGAATATTTTGCGCGCATCGAGAGCTTTCTGTTGCCTTATATGGAATAATGATCGTCAATGTGCTATAATGGCGCGATAACGATCATGAAGTCCATGCGCGGCGGGAGGCATAAACGGCATGAAAAAAACAGTAATTTTGGCGGCCTTGATTACCGTTATGGTAATAATTGCCGGTTGCGCCGGGACATCCAAGGAAATTCGCATCGGTGTCGCCATGCCCACCCAAACGCGCCAAAGGTGGAATCAAGACGGCGCAAATTTGGAACGCAAATTAAACGCTCACGGTTACAAAGCCGATTTGCAATATGCCAACAACGAAACCGCTTTGCAGATAGCACAAATCGACAAAATGATTGACGAAGGTTGCAAGGTCATCGTAATCGGTTCGGCTGACGGTTATGCCTTAGGCGATATTTTGGACAAAGCCAAAAACAAGGGTATCACGATAATCGCCTACGACCGCATGATTATGAACACCGACGCCGTGGATTACTATGCCACTTTCGACAACTTGGCGGTTGGCATTATACAAGGCGAATACATCGAAAAAAAATTGGGCTTGAAAGAAGGCAACGGTCCGTTTAATTTGGAAATCACGGCCGGTTCTTTGGATGACAGCAACACGCTGTACTATTTTGAAGGGGCAATGGAAATTTTGCGTCCCTACATCAGCAGCGGCCAGCTTATCGTAAAATCCGGCCAGACCGCCATAAAACAATGTGCCATTCCCCATTGGAAAGAACATATTGCCGAAGCGCGAATGTACGAGATTCTGACGACTTATTACAACGACGACAAAGTGGACGTAATCCTTTGCCCGAACGATTCAACAGCGATAGGCGCAATCGGTGCGCTAAAAGCTGTGGGCTACAACACCGCCGACAAACCGATGCCGCTCATTACGGGACAAGACGCCGATCGCAAAAATATGCGGGCGATATTAAACGGCGAACAAACCATGTCCATTTTTAAGGATACGCGCAACTTGGCCGAACAAACGGTGCAAATGGTTGATGCCGTCATTGCCGGCAAAACGCCGGAAACGAACGACTTGGGCAACTATAACAACGGCGTAAAGGTCGTGCCAAGCTTTTTACTTCGCCCGCAGTTTGTGGATAAGGACAACTACAAAGAACTGCTCATTGATTCGGGATATTACAACGAACACGATTTAGCGGAACAATAAACGACAAGAACAGAGGTGTGCGAATGGTGAATAAAAATATTTGTCGTTTCTTGGCAGCGGCACTTCTTTATTTCTTGGTCGCACGCTTCGCCGGATTATTTTTCGTCATGCCGCCCACCGTAAATTTTGCCGTGTTTCTGCCGACAGTTCTTACGCTTGCAACAGGTCCTGCCGCCGCATTCGGTTGCGCCGCCGGACAAGCGGCATTGGTTGCGACATATCCGAATGTCGACAGCCCGTTTTTTTGTTTCCTTGAAGTTATCATCATTTTTTTCTCGGGTTTTTTACCCTACAAATTGTGGCATACCGACAAACGCAACGTTTTTGCCGATCCGTTCGCCTTTGACCCGCGCAATTTGCCGAAATTTATCGGCATAATTTTCGTGACCACCGCATTTTTGGCATTATTGGCCGGTTTTGCCGTTCCGTTGCCGGTCGCGGAAAAAATGTTTGCCGACGCCGATATTGTCTCTTTTGCTCCCGCCTTTGTTTCGGGGCTGTTTTTTGTAATCAATTTCAACATTGTCATCCTCTTTGCCACGCCGATATTCTTTTACTTGATAAGCCGCCAATATAATTTTTATCGACCGGGCGATGCGTCAAAGCCGACCGATGCCGATGCCGCCGACAAAACGCCCGACAACGACGCAACCGCAACGGACAACCGCGCCTTTAATCTGCTGTATGCGTTTTTTTTGCTCCTGTTCGTCACGCTTGATGCCACGGGTATAATTTATGATTTGGATCACATGGACACGTGGTTGCAATTTTCCGGAGAAATCCTCACCGCCCTGAACATAACCTTGGCGATTTTGATGTATATGCTCCTCAAGTACCACCATTCCATAATGGCGAACCTGACGCTCTTGGAGCTTATCAACATTTTTGTCGGAGCCTTCTTGTTGGGCAGCGTAAGTTTCGTGGCCATAAGCGGAATTATCGGCGAACACGCGGACAACGACCTGCAAAAAATGAGCGTAATATATCGTGAGCGACTGTCGCATACTTTCACCGGAGCGCGAATGGCAATAAACAGCATGAACCGCTTGGCCTTGGCTCAGCTCACCGATTATGATCAAATGAAACATGATCGCGCTTACCGCAACAATTATTTGGCGGATATGGAGCGTGAATTTACGGCTATCACCGAAAGCACCGTCGGCAGCATTGGCTTTTATATGCAGCTTTCGCCCGACATCGCCAACGACGCAGGGTTTATTTACACGCGACAAGTTGAAAACTGGGGCGGCAAAATGCCTCCCTTTGCCCGACAAGCCGAAAATCCTTTTTCCGATCGCTACCACGTCCCCTATGAGCGTTATTTGGCCAGCGTAAGCGAACCGTATCTCAATCGCATGAACGGAAACTATATGCTAAGCTACGTCGTACCGTTGCAAAAAGATGACCGCTTTATCGGCATTGTGGGCATTGATTTGGATTTTGCGTATATAATCCACGAAATTCGTCGTATGTCCGTTTACGATCACGGCTATGTGGCGCTCATGGATAAAAACGGCACGATACTTTACGAAAACGAATCGTTGGCTTCGGATGTTGTCAACAAAGGCGACCTGTACGAAACGGAAAGTTATTTGTCAAACGGCATTTGGCTGAAGATTGCCGCCTACACACACGATATTTATGCCGGCCGCAACGATATGCTCATCCGTTTCGTGGTGGTTATGCTTTTTGTCGTCGTCGTAGCCTCGCTCTTTAGCATTTGGCTTGCCGGCAGGGGGATTAGGCCGTTAAAACTGATCAGCGCGGCCGCCAAAAAAATCGCCGTCGGCGACCTAAACGTCGATTTGTCTTATCCCGCGAAAAACGAATTGGGAACATTGGTCGACAGCATAAAAGACATGGCGGCCAAACTCGACGAACATGTTTATCACGACAAATTAACGGGACTTTTGAATACAGCCGCCTATGTGCGCGCCGTCGGCGAAATGGAAAAGCGACGGCAAGCTGCGGACGAACGCATCGAATTTGCCGTAGCCGTGTTTGATGCAAATTTTTTGAAAAAGATAAATGACACTTACGGACATGAAGCCGGTAACGAACTGATTCGCCGAGCGGCATTTTTAATCAAGCGCGTCTTTGCCAAAAGCCATGTGTATCGCGTTGGCGGGGACGAGTTCGTGGCGATTTTGGAAGGGGCGGATTTTGTCGCCCGCCGCCGTCTGCTTGAACAATTCGACAGAGAAATGGAGCGGGAATACTTCGTAGCCGACGGGCAAACCATAAAAGTCTCCGTTGCCCGCGGGTTGGCCGTATGCGAACAAGCCCCCGATTTTGCCGAAGTGTTCCGCCTTGCCGACGCCGAGATGTATAAACATAAAGCAGCGCTTAAAGCGTTACGGGAAAATTAAAAGAACGTCCAATCAATCAGGAGAAATTTATGCGAGCCGTTGTAACACGCGTCAAATCAGCAAGTGTCACCGTCGAAGGGCAAACGTTAGGAAGTATCGGCGGCGGTTTCTTGGTGCTTTTGGGCGTAGGACCAAATGATACCGAAAAAACCGCTGTTGCCTTAGCCGACAAAATATGCCAAGTCCGGATATTTGCCGATGACGGCGGCAAAATGAATCTGCCTTTGGCAGCAGTCGGCGGCGCTTTGTTGGTCATAAGCCAGTTCACCCTCTATGCCGACCTAAAAAGCCGCCGCCCCGGTTTTTCTCATGCGGCAAAACCGGAGCTCGCCGAAAGTCTTTATGAAAAATTTATTGCTTGTTGCCGCGAAAAAGGTTTTGCCATACAATGCGGAAAATTCGGGGCGGATATGCAGGTTGCTTCCGTAAATGACGGACCGGTGACGCTGATTTTCGATACGGACAAGTAACGGGCGGAACTAAGGAAATACTGCATAATTCGTCCGCACCCTTGCCGGGTCTTTTTCCGGCATACTGCGTCATTCCTCCTCAGCGTAGCACCACTA
>CAJORE010000104.1 GCA_905236595.1 uncultured Selenomonadaceae bacterium
GACGGGCGGCAACGGCGCGGACACCTTCATCTTCGGCGCCGGCAACGGCAAAGACGTCATCAACGGCGCCAACGCCGACGACGTAATCTTCCTGAAGGATTTGAGCGCCGGGAACATCACCAATATCAGCGCCGCCTCCGGCAACCTCACGGCGACCTTTGACGACGGCAGTACGCTGACCGTGAACAATGCCCGGACGGGCGAAGCTTCCGCCAAGTATTACTTTGAAAAGGATAACACCTACTTCACTTACAACGGAAACGGGGCGTTCTCGCCTACGACCTGAGTATAGATTTGCATAAACGGGGGACGGTTGCGGCGGTTTTGCCGCCGTAACCCGGCGAACAGATTTGCCCCGCCGTTTGTGTCATTCTCCTTCCTTTCGTAACGATCCCCGCCCCGCAGCCCACCCAATCCTGCGGGGCGGGGGATTTTTGCGCTTTCGGGGAGCGGTTACTGGGGCGGGGGGAAAAGTTTGCCGCCATAAAAATTTCCCCGGCTTGCTTACAAAAAAGGAATCCCCCTTGCCTTTGCCGAATGTATAAGGCAAGGGGTAATTCCCGTGTGTGTCTTGGCCGCTCTTTTGGCGAACGGGATAAACACGGCCCCGATACTTTTGTCGTTGGCTGCAAGACAGCGAAACAAGCGGTTCTTCTTGAAAGGATAAGCGCCATGGAACAATTCGACGTAAAGGCCATAAATCGGAAAATACGCGACAATCTGCCGTTTTCCCACCGTTGGCACAATCGGTTTCACATTGAGATGCCCTTCGGGCTTATAAACGATCCCAACGGGCTTACTTTTTGCAACGGGGAATACCACATTTTTTATCAATGGAACCCGCTCGGCACGGTCCACAAGAACAAATGCTGGGCGCACACCGCAACGCGTGATTTTGTCAATTACCGCGTGCCGACCTTGGCCATGCACCCCACGGACGAACACGACAAGGACGGTTGTTACTCCGGTTGCGGCTTCACGGAGGGCGGCGGCTTGCGCGTGCTGTACACTTGCAACGCCAAGGACGAAAACGGCGTACGAACCCCCGCGCAACGATTGGGAACGTATGACGGTGATGTTGTCCGCAAGGACGAAATTGTCGTCCCCAAGGAGGAACCCGGCTATACGGCACATTATCGCGATCCCTATGTTTTTTGGCGGCACGGGCAAAAACATTTCGTGTTGGGAGCGCAAACAGCCGACGAACGGGGCTGTGTCGTCATCTACCGCGAAAATAAAAACGGCGCGTGGGAATTTTTGGGCGAGCTAAAAACCAAAATGAGCGAAAGCGCCGAAAAATTCGGTTATATGTGGGAATGTCCCGCCTTGTTGCGGTTCGGCGAATATGATGTCCTGCTCTGTTGTCCGCAAGGCCTGCCCGCCAAGGATTTCAAATACCAAAACGCTCATCAGTCGGGCTATTTTGCCGGTCATGCCTCCCTTGACAGCATGGAAATGTATCACGGGCGCTTTACCGAGCTTGACCACGGTTTCGATTTTTATGCACCGCAAGTATTTACCCACGGCGGCCGACACATTATGCTGGGGTGGATGGGTATGCCCGATCGCGACGTTGATTATCCGACCGCCGAAAAAGGCTGGGTCTTTGCCCTAACAATGCCGCGAGTGCTTACATTGCGCCAAGGCCATATTTTCGCCCAACCCGTCAAAGAATTGCGGGCATTGCGCATCGAAGAAAATGCCGTTGACATCGACGCGCAAGATACGCAAAACATCGCCGTGCCTTTGGGCGAAGGTGCCGAAATTCTCCTTGACCTTGAATTCGGCAAGGCGCAAAACGTCGATATTGAGTTGGTTTACGGCTTGGAAAAAACCGTCTTGCATTATGACAAAAAAGCGCAAGTGATGATTATTGACCGAAGCGGCATGAAATTGGGCGGGCGGGGAACCCGCAAATTCAAGCTTTACGCCGACGAAAAATTGGCGCTTGATCTGTTCGTGGATCGCACGGCCATCGAAGCCTTTTTTGAGCACGGCGAAGAAGTGGCCTCCTTCTTTGTGTTCCCGGAGAAAAATATTTTGCCGGAGTTCGTCATCAAAAGCGACGCGCCGTTGCAATCGGTTACGGGGCGCGTATGGGAACTGGCCGCGATACAATTCAAGTGATTTGCCGCAAACAACAAAATGTTGGTGCTTTGTTTACCTTCGCCGCCAAAAAAAGCGCGGCCTCGGAAAAATTACCGAGGCCTCACTTTTATGTTTTTGTTTTGTACGGAAGAAACCGCCGTGTACCGTATAAGCCCGACGAAAAATTTTGCCCGTCGGTTTATTCTTCCGGCGTGAACAAGGTGTAAGTCAACCCAAACGCCACGCCAAAGCCGATGGCGTTGACCAAAACGTATTCAAAAAGGTGATCGAGATAAAGAAGCGTACCGGGCAAAACCGTTATGCCCATGCCCGTGCCGGCCAAATGCATAAGGCTTGCCACCATACCGGCGCAACCGCCGCCCACCAAACCATAAAGGAACGGCTTCATAAAGCGCAGGTTGATACCGAAAATCGCCGGCTCGGTGATGCCAAGGAACGCCGGAACAGCCGAAGAAATATACAACGCCCGTTTCTTTTTGTCCCGCGTTTTAATGGCAACGGCAACAGCGGCGCCGCCCTGGGCAACAATGGCACCGGTGATTATCGCATTGAAAGGATCAACGCCGGTCGTGGCCAAAAGCTGTACTTCAAGAGCGTTAAACACATGGTGGACACCAAAGACAACGATGACTTGCTGGAACGCACCGACAACCAAACCGCCGATACCGAAGGGCATCTCAAGGAAGGCCTGCACTGCACCGAAAACCGCAAGCTCGATAGAGTGCATAATGGGGCCGACCACCAACAAACCGACCAGCATGGACACAAACAAAGTCAAAAACGGCGTTACAATCAAATCAATTATATCGGGGACGAAAGTTTTGAGCCACTTTTGCAGTTTGGCGGCAAAAATACCCAAGACCAAGGCGGGCAACACCGAGCCTTGATAACCGACCAACGGAATGGTCATGCCCAAGAAATCCACGGGAATGGGCTGTGCGTCGCCCGAACCGACGGCATACGCATTCGGCAAGGCCGGGAACACGAGCATAAGCCCCAAAACAATGCCGATAACCGGCGTACCGCCAAATTTGTTCATCGTCGACCAACAAACAAGCGCCGGCAGGAAAGCAAACGCCGTGTCCGTCAAAACTTGGCTGAGCAACAACACATTCGGGCTGAATTCCGCGCCCAAACTCGTCGTGGCGCCGCGCAAGCCCATGAAAAGACCGGTGGCGACCAAAACCGGGATAATCGGCACAAACACGTCGCCCAACGTGCGGGAAATTTTTTGCATGAGGCTCATCTGTTCGTATGCCGCCTCTTTATTGCTGCCGCCGCCGATAGCGGGATTAAGCTTTATGAATTCATCGGTGACTTTATCGACAAAGCCCGTGCCCAAAATAATTTGGTACTGCTGGGCGGCGAAAAATTCACCCTTAACACCGTCGATTTTTTCGATGGCCTTCTGATTGATTTTCGTCTTGTCGTTGACAATGAGCCGCAAGCGCGTTGCGCAATGTTCCGCACTCCGCACGTTGCTCATGCCGCCGACATATTTTTCGATGACTTTGGCAACCCGTTGCTCATGCGGCAAATCGGCATATTTGGCTTCCTCGGCGGCAACTTCCGCCGCCAAATCGCCGCTGCCGCCGGTTGAAGCGGCATTGTCGGCCGTAGCTGAAGCATTGTCTTCGCCGACATCCGCATTTTGACTCGTCACCGTCTTGTCGCCCAAAGTCACGGAAATTGCTCCGTACTCGGCGGCATTGGTGACAACCACGGGCGTCGTGGTATCGTAGCCGTCCGCCCTTATCGCCGCTTCGTCAAACTCAAGGAGCAGTTCGCCGGCTTTTATTTTGTCGCCTTGATTCTTTTTCGGCGTGAAATGCTTGCCCTTTAACTGCACGGTATCCATGCCGACATGAATCAAAACATCAATGCCGTCAACGGATTTCAGACCGATGGCATGATATGTGTCAAAAAACACGGTAATCTCGCCGTCGAACGGAGCAACGACCTTCCCTTTGGGGCTTTTAACCGCCGCTCCTCGTCCCATGGCGCCGCCGGCAAAGACGGGATCGTTCACTTCATTGAGAGCGATCAGTTCGCCTTCCAAAGGACTTTTGATTTTGATGTCCTTCATAATGAGTTCCTCCTAAGAAATATATAACCGACGTCATGAGATCTGTCTCGTAACCTACGCCGCCTGCCGCATTGTGCTTTTTTGCGCCGATTCGGCAGGCGGCGCAAGTTTGCCGGTCAAATCTCATACGTCGTATGTAAAAACGGCGACAACCCGTGCCGTCGTTTTCTTAACTATTCCTCCCGATACGTTATATCGGCAAAACGCGTAAGTTCCTTATGAAAATAAAGCTTCACCGTCCCGACGGGCCCGTTGCGGTGCTTGGCAATTATAACTTCCGTTATGTTCTTGTTCTCGGTATCTTCGGAATAATAATCTTCACGGTATAAAAACATAACAATATCCGCATCCTGCTCCAAGGAACCGGATTCGCGCAAATCGCTCAACATCGGCTTTTTTATTTGCCGCGATTCAACCCCCCGGCTAAGTTGCGACAGAGCGATAAGCGGCACATTCAATTCACGCGCCAATGCTTTAAGCGACCGGGAAATCTCCGAAATTTCGTTTTGACGGTTTTCGCCGCTCCTTGTTCCGCGTCCTTGCATAAGTTGCAAATAATCTATAATAATCAAATCAAGCGACTTTTGCGCTTTAAGCCGTCGCGCCTTGCTTCTTAAATCCTGTATGGTTATGCCGGGGGTATCGTCGATGAAGATGGATGCCCGCGATAATTTGTCGGCGCTTTCTATAAGCGCCGGCCAATCATCGTCTTGCAACTGACCCGTACGCAAACGTTGCGAATCAATACGGCCTTCGGAACACAGCATACGTTGCGCCAACTGTTCCTTGCTCATCTCCAACGAGAAAAACGCCACCGACAAACCATGTTGCGCGACGTGCGCCGCAATATTGAGCGTAAAGGCCGTCTTGCCCATGGCCGGACGCGCCGCCACCAAAATCAAATCCGACTG
This sequence comes from uncultured Selenomonadaceae bacterium, assembly GCA_905236595.1. Taxonomy (GTDB): domain Bacteria; phylum Bacillota; class Negativicutes; order Selenomonadales; family Selenomonadaceae; genus CAJORE01. The sequence continues at coordinate 5,107 of CAJORE010000104.1, forward strand.
TTGCAACCCGCTGGTGGCTTCGTCCAAGTCGCGAAAGCCGGTCGAGATGCCCGTTATTTGCCCTTGGGTTTCATAACGACGTTCAATCTGGTCAAACGTCGCCATAATAATATCGCGCATGGGGACAAAATCGCCGCCGTGTCGCATGGCAACACTCAATATGCGCCGTTCCGCCTCATCCAATATCGCGTCGGTTTCGTCGGCATCTTCATACGCATCGGAAACTATTGCCGTTGCGGCGTCAATCAGCCGTCTTAGTTGCGCCTTCTCCCGAACGATTTTGGCATGATAAACAATATTAGCGGCCGTAGGGACGAAATTGGCAATGGCGGTGACAAACGACACACCGCCCACCGCATCAAGCTGCTCTTTCTTGCGGAGCGCTTCGGCAAAGGTTATCATATCGACGGGTTCACCGGCGCCGAAAAGCTCCTCCATGGCAATGAACGCCAACCGATGCGCTTCACGATAAAAATCATCGCCCGTCAAAATTTCAATCGCTTCGGCTATGGCCTCGCGTTTTATTAGCATCGCCGACAGCACCGCCTGTTCGGCTTCAATATTGTGCGGGAGCATCCGCTCGCCGTTTCTTGCTGTTTCCTTTGTCATAATCGTCAAGCAAAAATCACATCGAACGCTTCGGCGGCAGTGGCGACAGGGTGAATATCAAGCCCCAAATGCCCGGCGGGAATGTCTTTCTCATTTTCTTTGGGAATCACCAACGTTGTTATGCCCGCTTGTCTTGCGCCGTACGCCTTTTCCGTAACACCGCCCACGGGACGCACAAGTCCCCCGGCCGAAATTTCCCCGGTGACGGCAATATTCTGCTTTATGCGCCGTCCCGTGACGGCGCTTGTTATCGCCGCCAAAATAGCCGTTCCCGCCGAAGGACCGTCAATGTTGCCGCCGCCGATAACGTTGATGTGAATGTCATAATCGCCCAAATCCTCGCCAATCGTTTGTCGAAGCGCACTCGCCGCATTAAACACGGAATCTTTCGCCATACTTCCGGCCGTATCGTTGAAGCGAACCTTGCCCGCGCCTTTCTCCCGCGCCGGGAAAGCTACCGCTTCAATTTCTATTACGGAGCCGACAAAGCCTGCGACGCCCAAGCCAAAAATACGACCGACCAAAGCTTCGTCGGTGGCTTTTTTCGTCACAAACTGCGACAGCCGTGACACCTGCGCCACTTCCAACACATCGTCTTTCGTGACGCAAACCGGTGTTTGTCCCTCGCGAACCGTAAGCGCGAGACTGTAAGCATCCGCCAAAATGTTTATGGCCTTGCGCCCTTCAATGGTATATTCGGCAATAAGCTCCTTTACGCCGTCTTCCAAAACCACCCCCAGCTTCTTCGACGCATTGACAACAATTTCCTCCAAATGGGCGGGAATTAACGGCTCAAAATATATCTCGGCGCAACGGGAACGAAGGGCGGGATTTATGTGCCTCGCATCGCGGGTCGTCGCGCCGATAAGTACGAAATCGGCCGGCGCACCTTCCTCGAACAATTTTTTTATGTAAGGCGGGGTTCGCGGATCCGTCGGATCATAATACGCCGATTCAAAAAACGCCCGCTTATCTTCCAGCACTTTCAGGAGCTTGTTTTGGAGCATTTCATCCATTTCGCCGATTTCGTCAATGAAAAGCACACCGCCGTGCGCATCGGTAACAAGCCCCGGTTTCGGCTCGGGAACGCCGCTGTCGGCAAGATTTTTTTGCGCTCCTTGATAAATGGGATCATGTACGCTGCCTAAAAGGGGATTCGTCATGTCTCGCGGATCCCATCGCAATGTCGTCCCATCCGTTTCCACAAACGGCGCATCCTTGGCAAAAGGCGACAATTCCTTTTGCTTGGCCGCTTCCAAAACAAGTCTGGCCGCCGTCGTCTTGCCGACGCCCGGCGGGCCGTACAGCAAAAGATGTTGCGGATACGGCGAACTCAATTTGGCCAACAATGATTTTACGGCTCGTTCCTGCCCGACAATTTCCGCCAAGGATTTTGGACGCAACAGCTCCATAACCGATTGCGTCAGCCTTATGCCGTCCAATTTCTCAAGCTGCTCACGTTTTTTCTTGTCGTGCGGCGATTCTAACTCGGGTTTTTCCTCCTTCAATATGGCAAGGCGCATATCCTTGACATATTCTTCGTGTTCCTTTTCCAATTTTTCGTTAAGTTTACGTTCAATCTCATCTTCAACGGAACGCCGCGCCTGCTTCGCCGCTATGCACTCGGACAATTCAACCAGTATGGCGGGAATCTCCTTGTCGGTAGGGATTTTGTCAATGGTCGGATTTTCCTCCAATATCCGCACCAGCGCCAAAACACGTTCGCCGCGTCTCCCGGAACGAATGTATTTCAAGGCATCCATTTTGCCCGCTTGAATTATCAGTTTCTCCGGCCCCAACAACTCGACAAGAACGGAATAAACGGCGGCAATCTCCCGATCAAGTTCGTTTTCGCCATCATTGGGTGCGCCGCTTTTTTTATTGCCGGAAGAACCGCCCGTTTTCAGCGCCAAAAAATACTTGATCCGCTGCCACAAACTCATTTTTCCTGCACCACATTAAATTTTATCGCGGCGGTTATGCCCTCATGAATTTTGGCATTTGCCACATATTCACCGACTCCCGTAACATCCGGCACGGTGATTTTTTTACGGTCGATGTCGATATTCATTTTCTTTAGCGCGTCGGCAACGGTCTGTCCCGTCACCTTACCGTATAATTTCCCGCCGGCGCCGATCCGCACGGGTATATTAAGCTCCACCTTGGTAAGCTCATGCGCCAACAACTTGGCTTCGTCCGCATTTTGCGCCGCTTTGTAGGCTTTGTTTTTGGCGGCTTCATCGGCGGCGTTCAAATTAGCCTTAGTGGCAGGCACCGCCAATCTGCGCGGTAACAAAAAATTGCGGCCGTAGCCTTCCGCTACGTCGATAACATCACCTTTATTGCCCAATTTGGCAACGTCCTGACTCAATATGACTTTCATAACCATTCCTCCATCGGCATACAACCGCGCCTTTGGCGCAACTGATTTATCATGAACCAACCGTAAATAATTTCCTTCGGCAAATACTGCCCGATTCGCCTCAAACCAATTCTTTCGCCGCGGCAACGACTTTTTCCTTTATTTCCGCAAGATTCGCATTTTTTATCTGCGCCCCGGCGACATTTGCATGGCCGCCGCCGCCGAATTGCTCCATCAAGACTTGAACGTTTATTTCACCCGTGGAACGGGCGCTTATGCCTACCGTGTTATTCGGCAAGTTGAAGCATACGATACTCATGCGCGTATTTTCGATTCGCAAAAAAGAATCCGCCGCCTGCGCCGCTATTGCCTGCACGTTCGGTATCACTTCATCAAAACTGCCAATGACAAGGCCGCCCTTATAATACTCCGAATTGACCTGAATCTTCGCCAAAGCCATTGTTGTCTCAAAATCCGAACGGAAAAGGTGCCGCACAATCACGGGGTCGGCTCCGGCACGACGCAAAAAAGCCGCCGCGTCAAAAGTGCGTACCCCGGTCGCCACCGTAAAGTTTTTCGTGTCTACGACAATCCCCGCATAAAGCGCCGTAGCATCAAGACCGGTAAGTTCGATATCGTCGCCGAAATATGACACAATCTCCGATACAAGCTCCGACGTTGACGAAGCCGACGGCTCTATGTAAACAAGTTGCGAACCGACAATCGCCTTTTCGGCGCGACGATGATGATCAATAACGATTATCTTTTTTATGCGCTCCAAAAGCCGCGGCGCCGCCGTCAAATGCGGTATGTGCGTATCAACCACGACCAACAACGGATTTATGGCCGTGCCGACGGCAATTTCGTCGGCGTGTTTTATAAGATCCCTATACTCTTCGCCGAGCGAACCGCCGACGCCGATTTTTTCCCCTTCGGCACCGGTCTGTTCATCAATCAAATTCAATAACTTTTCAATGCCCGCGTTTTGCTCCGACAAAACCACGTGCGTCGGCAAATTCAACGACAATGCCAATCGCGCTACGCCGATTGCCGCTCCCACGGCGTCAAAATCTTCGTTGGCGTGTCCCATAACAAAAACCGCATCGGCGCTTTCCATAATCTCACGCACCGCATGAGCAACCACCCGTGACTTCACACGCGTATGCTTCTCCACAGCCTGCGTTTTGCCGCCGAAAAAGAGCGGCTTATCGGCGCCGGGCAAGGTTACCGCCGCCTGGTCGCCGCCGCGTCCCAGCGCCAAATCAAGATTGCGCCCCGCCTCTGCCCCGGTATGCGCCATCGTCCGTTCATCGGCCACGGCAACACCTACCGACAAAGTTACGGGCATATTCTTGCTGTTTTTTAACTCGCGCACCTTGTCCAATATGTCAAATTTGTCCCGCAAGGCTTTCTCCAAAGCGGCACGCGTAATTATAACAACGTATGTATCGCTTCTTATGCGCCGCATGAGCCCCGCCAAACTTCCGGCCCATGCGTCAAGCCTTTTGCCGACCTCCAAAAGAAGCGTCGTTCGCTCCGTTTCGCTCATTGATGCGGTAATCTCGTCATAATTGTCAATCTGAACATAGCATAGCGCCGTGCGCGACAAACGATACTCCTCGCGCAAATTATAGAGTTCGGACACGTCTTCGATGTAAAATATCGTCAACCTGCCCTGGTAGACAACCGTTGGCGGGTTAAACGGGACATAATGCACCTTGAAAAACCTGTGGGAATCTTCGTCGGCACGTTCATCGGCGAACACAAATTCGCCTTCTTCCGCAAAATCTTTTCCCTGCGGCACCAAGTTCGGCCAAAGCTCGCGTATATCAATATTCTCGGCAATCTCCTGCCCCATAACTCCCTTGACGCGATCGTTTGCCCATTCGATTCGGAAATCATCGTTTACAATCAAAATTGCTTGGGGCAAATTTTCGGAAGCGGTCTTGCTCATAAAACCAATGGCGCCGACCACGGAATTTAAGTACCGGGCAAAACGGTTGTCACGGTCGCGGCAACGCTCCCGCGCAAAAGCCGCCAAAGCAATCCACAGCGCCGCCCCCATCGCGGCCATATAGCCGTCGTAACCGGCCAAAATGACGAGCATCAATCCAAAAGCAGTCAAAAAAACGGCAAAATCAACGTGTGCCGTAAGGTTGCGCGGCAATTTCGGAGCTGCTTTGGTTCGTTCACTCGCCTTTTTTCCCGCCTGTTTCTTCATGATATTTGTCCCTTTGTTTTACCCGAGCCGCCGACGATAATCAAAATACATATCAAACAAACCGATAAATGCCAGAACCATCGTCAACAGACCCGAACAAAAAATAACTATCAAAAGCGCGATACGCCATATCTTCGGCACGGAAAAACGACGAGCCGCATAAGCCAAGAGAGCCATGCCCTCCACCAGCCCCGCCAGTATCGTACCCAAATAAACATTCAACGATACTTGATGCAAAAGAGTAATGTCCCGCGTGGTTCCCCAATAAATGCCGATTATGGACAGCACAAACAAATACAAAACGCCCACCGGGAGCCGCCACTCCGTAAACGGCGGCAACAAGCCCTTGTCGTCTTTCTTGGCAAACCTGAGAAAATTTCCCGTTTCCGGTACCGTTGACAAACGACGCAAAATCAAAAGCGCCGCAAAATAGCTGATTAACGTATCAATGAGTCCCATTATGATTACAACCAACGGAACAATCATTGTCAACACCGAAGCAACGGACTGATTACCGTATACGGCGTTGTTTTCTTCCTGCCATGCTCCCGACAGAAGACTTTCTCCGTAGCTGATTGCTTCGCCCAATGTATCTATGCCGAAAAAAGTGCTGACGATAAAAAAATCCGCACATTTCATTGCCACCGAAACGATAACGGTGAAAATTATCGTCATTACTCCACTCTTGCCCGTAAAGAAGCAATGCGCCATGCACAAAGACGGCAAACCAAACAGCATCAACATTTGCAAAGCGGCAACGGGCGTGGCAATCACAGCCAACAAGACCATCGCCGCCAAAAGACACATAGCCGAGGATTTTGCCCCGTCCCGAGCGCCGATGACAATTATTGGCAACGTCCACAAAAACGATGCCATCAAGTTTAGAACGGGAACAAACAAAGCGATTAGTGCCAATACTACGGTAAGTCCCGTGATAAACGCCGTATGAGCGATTTTGGTCATTGAAAATTACTCCGAGAATTCTTGGCAACGCTTGTAAGCGGGGTAACAACCGTAACGAACATTGTCAAATCACGTCCCTTACCGGTTTGCATTGCCTCCAACGTATAATTCGTCACGGCCACCGGACGCAACGACTGCGACAAAGCTCCCAAAAAATCAAGCAACGAAAAATAATCGCCGGTTATTGTAAGATTAACCGACATCAATTCGGCAGCGAAATTCGTCAGCGGTTTGCTTTCGCCAAGACTAAAGGCGTTAAGCTTCACATTGTTTTCTTCGGCGAGGGAAGAGACAAAGCGCAAAAAGTCAGACGGCGATAAGTCATCCGGCAACGCCGCCGCCGCAACGTCGTGGCGCTTGGCTACTTTCTCGGCATACCGCTTTATGCCGCCGTCTCCGGCATTATCACGGACGAACTTCACCGCCCCATCAACAATTCGTCGGCTCTTATCAATATCCGCTTGCATTTGCGCCGTTTCCTCGGCCAGCGGAAAATGAACAAACGCGAAGAATAAGGAGGCCGCCAACAAAACACCAATTGTCGCGATTATCGGTAACTTCAGCCCATAGGCTGAGACAAACGACATCCATACGGCCAACATATCACCGCAAGATTTACCCTTATTGCTCATAACGCATCGACTGCCGACCACAACGGCATAACCACCGCCAACACCAACCACATCACCAACCCGGCCAGCACCAGAATAACCATTGGTTGCGCCAATGCGGCCAAACGCTCATTTTGGTTATCCGCTTCCATACGACAATACTCGGCGGCCTTGGCAAGCATAAAATCCAAATTGCCGCTCTTTTCGCCGACACTTATAAATTCGGCCGCCAGCGGCGGAAACAAGTCGCTTTTTCCCAGCGTTACAGCCAATGGACAACGACCGCTTGTAACGTCGGCATAAGCTTGACGCAAAATATTACGCACCGCCATATTGTCGGCGGTTTTCGCCGTAAGTTGAAGTGCGTCGTCTATGTATGTTCCGCTCTTTAACAAGACCGCCAAAGAATTGAGCACATTAGACCAGATATTTTGTCGGCGCGGCAAACCGATTAGCGGTAATCTCAAACTCCACTCATCGACACGCCGACGAAAATCTTTCGTTTGCCGCAACAGGTTGAACGTTGCCAAAACGAACGCCGTTACGGGCAAAAACAAAACGGCGTATCTGTCGCAAATCTCGCTCACCGCGATAAGCATTCGCGTCGGCAACGGCAGTTCGGCGTTCAATGCGCCAAACAAAGCGGCAAAGGACGGCACGACAAAACCGACAATAATAAATGCCGCTCCAAAAAGCAGTACCGCCAAAATGCCCGGATATATCATTTCCGAACGAATTTTTTCGTTGCGTCGCCATTCGCTTTCAAGATAATCGGCAAAAGGAACCAATATCTCCGCCCACTCGCCGCTGTTGTAACACAAATCGATCATTTGCACGGCCAACGGCGAAAAATATTCGTCGTAGTCAACCATTATTTCCGTAAGTCTGACGCCTTTTTCCATGCGGTGGCTCATATCATTGAGCATTAGGCGCCGACGGGTGTCGGTTTCAATCGCCGCCAAATAGGCGACGATTTTATAAATCGGCATATCGTCGATCATAACCGACACCCGCCGAAAGAACAACGCGGCAAACGCATAATCGTTTTGCGATCGCCAAAACGCCCACGATTTACGGTGTTGCGGCAAAGGAGTCACTTCTTCCGTATCGTTCGACAAAGCTCTGCAACAAACGCCAAAACTGAATGTCGGTCGGTTTTGGTTTCCTTGCCCGAAAGGGAAAAAGACCCGGCAAGGGTTCGGACGAATTATGCAGCGTTTCCTTAATGCATTTATCGCAGTTCACCCCATCGGCATAAACAAGTTGCCCGTTATTCAGCGTTTTTGCAGTCTCGGTACACCTCGGCGCTTATTTTACCCGCATCATAAAGATTTTTCAACGAAGCCGAAAAGGTTTGCATACCGTCGGCGCCCGTCAACATCACCGACGGTATTTGTCCGTACTTGCCTTGGCGGAGCAAATTTCTCACCGCCGTCGTCGCCGTCATTATTTCGGCGGCGCAGGTGCGTCCGCCGACGGCGGCGGGAACCAAGCGTACCGCTATTGTGGCGGATAAAACGCCGGCAAATTCATCACGAACGACGGCACGCACATTTTCGCCAAACATACCTTCGACACGCATGGCCGTCTCAACGGCATTTTTGGTATGCAACGAACCCATAACCAAGACACCGGTTTGCGCCGCCATGAGTGCCGCCCGCATTGAATCGGCATCGCGAATCTCACCTATGACCACCACGTCGGGCATCTCGCGCAAAGAATCGCGCACAGCCTCGGCAAAAGACATGAAATCCGTACCGTATTCCCGCTGACTTATCAACCCTTTTTGCGGCGGCAAAATGTATTCCGTCGGATCCTCAAGCGCCACAATATGCGCGGCGCGTTGACGGGTTATTTCATTTATCAGCGCCGCCAACATCGTTGTCTTGCCCGATCCCGTACGGCCGGTAACAAGAACAAGTCCTTCGCTTATACCGGTCAAATTTTTTATGAGCGCCGTATCGCCCAATTCGTCAAGCGACCGAACCCGCCGCGGCAACAATCGAATCGAAAGGCAGACCGTTCCGCAAGCAAAATAGGCATTGCCGCGAAATCGTTCGCCGGAAATGGCGAAAGCAAAATCCAATGTGCGTTGACGATAAAGCTCGGCTTGCCGTTCTTGGGTCAAATAGCGCTCAATAAAATTTGCCGTCTGTTGCGCACCGGCTACATAATTGCCAAACGGATACAAGACACCGTCGCGACGGAAAAAAACCGTTTGCCCCGGCACAACATGAACATCCGATGCATTTTCAACAAGCGCCGCTTGCAAAATATCCTCAAGCCCGTCCATAAAATTCTTCGCCCAAAGTACGACGCAGTTCTTCAACGGTCGTTAATCCCGCCTTGGCTTTCGCTGTCCCGTCCGCCGCTAACGGCACAAAATTTTTCGTTAAGACATCGCGCAACATATCCACTTGACCGGCACACGCATTTATCATCGACCGAACGGCAAAATCCGGAACAAATATCTCGTGTATCGGCAACCTTCCCGAATAACCGGTTTGGTGGCAATGCTGGCAACCTTTGGCGACAAAAAAGCCGTCCGCTCGTTGTTCACGGCAATAACCGCACAAACGGCGCACAAGACGTTGCGCCACCACACCGGACAAAACCGCCGCAATGTTACTCCACTTGACGCCTAAATCTGCCAAGCGCAACAACGCCCCCAAGCAATCTCCGGCGTGCAGGCTGGTGAAAATGCGATGCCCGGTGAGCGCCGCACGCACGGCAATTTGCGCCGTCTCTTCGTCGCGAATCTCACCGATTAACAGCGTATCGCAATCCATGCGCAAAAGTCCGCGCAAACCGTCAGCGAAGGACATCCTGTCGGTAACTTCGCATTGCGTCACGCCGTCAAGCGTTATCTCGACGGGGTCTTCCACCGTTGCGATGGATATATCCGGCACATTCAATTCATTGAGAGCCGCATAAATTGATGTGGTCTTACCCGAATTCATCGGGCCGGTTATAATTGTCAAGCCGGAAGGACGATTTACCAAACTGCGAAAAATTGCCGCATTGTCACCGTAAAAATCAAGTTCATCAATATTAAACAATCTGTCGGCACCGGCGAAAATGCGCAAAACGATTTTCTCGCCGTTACGCGTCGGTATACTCGCCACACGACAATCTTTGACTTTGCCGCCTTTAAGACGACGAATAATATGCCCGTCCTCGGGGCGCCGCCTTTGCGCCGTATCCATTTTGGCCGCAACTTTGATACGTTGTAAAACTTTATCCCAAAGCGAAGCCGGCATCATCGCGGGAAAATCGTGCAACACGCCGTCCGTTCTGAAACGAAGCCGAACCGCGCCGTTCTTCTCCGGCTCGAAATGAATATCGGTGACATTCTTTTGTTCACCGAGTTCAAAAATACACTCCGTAACATCTGCGGTACGATCAACGGCAAACATTCGCGACTTATCGGCGCTATTACGGAAAATATTCATCAACATTGCCGTATTTTCGGCTTCGGTATGTGCGTAACTCATCGACGCACGTCGGACTCGAACATTCTGTTCCACGGGAAAGCGACCGTAAACGTCTCACTTCCCGCAAACGGCGGCAAATTATTCTCCGCGAAGTGACGCATAAGGGATGTGGCTCTGCTTTGCACAGCCGCCCGCTTGTCAGCCAACGTGCCGTAAACGCCGTCACCCCGCAACCACGTCAACTGCCGCGCCATCACCGTCCGCACATTCGCCTGATATGCCCAATCGTCAAGATAACGCGTAACAAGCAAATTGTCGGCGGCGTCATTGCTCATATACTTGGTAAGCTGTCCCGCACCGATAAGGAAACCGGTGCTGTTAGTCGCCGTGTTCCACCCGCCGTAAGCTTTCAGCTTAAAAAGCAACCCCCGGTTTTTTAACGCCTCCATGAGCGCATTGTCGGCGCCGTTGGCAAAGGCGACATCCGCCACACCTACCGGATAACCGGCGACAACATAATTTTCAACAAGCCCCGCAAAATAATCCGTTGATCCCTCGCGAGGTTTGCCGTCATTGTCCGGCCAATTTGCCTCCCCCGTCTTACCGTTCGGATTTGTATTGACCAAAAGCACCAAATCCGCTTTGTTCGGTTCGGTAACGCGCATGGCTCCCGTGGCCGTTATCGCTTCCGTTACGGATTGCCCGATAGGCTCGTCCGAATAACTGGGAATCGTCCGTTCGCCCTTGCCGCGATTATATTCGACATAAACAAACGGAACTTCATTTTTATTATCGTTGACAGCGCGTGCCAACAAAATCATGCCTATTTCATCAATGCCCGCCATGGGCAAAAACCGCGTGCGGCTTAAATCGTGTCCGTAATACCCAAGGTGTCGGCTCTCCAAATGAGTTTGCGACAACGGGGCGTTATCATCACGTCCCAAAATAAAGTAATTAAACGTATCGTTACGGACAAGATCTATAAGCTTTTTGTTCGCCGCAAAATTTTTCTCCCGTCGCGCATACCAATCACTCAATACTTCCTTGGGGATAAGCTTGGACAAAAAGGCGTATTCCTTGCGTTCAAGACGATTAAGTCCTTCAAGTTCCTGCTTATCCTTCAACACGGTGTAGCGAAAAATATCGGCGCCGTAGCTTTGATAATATTCCGGCTCCTCATGGCCGGAGGCTTCGCCGTTAATCGGCGTACGCATTATTGAACCGAAAGCATACAACTCAAGCGCGGGATTTTGGACGCGAAAAGTACGGAATTTTTCGGCGCGTGCCAAAATGTCCTTCTCGGCAAATTGATGTTTGCGGCTGCCGACCAAGCTTCCGTACAGCATAGCGTCTACCGACACTACGGCCGCTTCGGCATCATCCGCGTTTGCTTCCAACCACTCCCACAATTTGTCGGGGTCGCCCAAATCGTCACGACTGCCCAAATATTGGTCGGGCGGCACAACCAATTCATATTCGCCGATACTCCGAACAACCTCGGCGGTTTGTTTATCGGACACGGGACGATTGTCGTGCGGCACAAAAACAATCTTCGGCAATGTTTTTTTTGCGACGTTTTTTTTTGCCGCATCAACCGTGGCACATCCCGTCATCAACAATACCGACAAAGCAAAACCGACCGTTTTGACAACTATTTTATTCATAACTGCAATGCTTGCCCCCTATCATCGGAACGGAACCTCTAAGGTAACAAACAGTTCCTTACTATCGCTCGCTTAACTGGTTGACAATGGCGACAAACGCCGCTTCGCCGATCTCTTGCAACCGAAGAAGATTGCCCGTCAAATACAAATGACCAAGCAACGCCTCAAATCCCGTAGCAGTATGATATTCAACCACATTGGCGCTTTTTACGGGGGCATGGCTTTTGGCGTTTCGTCCGCGACGGACAATCTCTTTTTCTTCCGCCGTCAATTCGGTATCGGCAATTTGACGGTAGGCCGCCGCTTGACGCACCGCCGACACGGCTTCGGCGCAAGCTCGGTGCAAATTGCGCACTTTGCTTTGCTCCCACGTCAACAAACGACAACGAACGAACAAGGTAAACCACGCATCGCCAACATACGCCAAAATCAGCGGCGAATATTCGGCGGGATTATCGACATTGGCATACTGACCCAAGGGCAAAAGCGCCTCGCCGTTGTCGGCGTCATTAAGACCGGCCGCAACGGATGCAAAATCAATGCCGCGTACCACTCCCTTATGATTCATCGTCTTTCCCAAACGGCGCCATTCTTCGTATCCTTTATAACAACCCCGACGTCTTTCAAACGATCGCGAATCTCATCGGCAATCGGCCAATTCTTTTCTTGTCGCGCTCTTTGTCGAAGCGTTATGATGATGTCCATCAATTTTGCCGCCAAATCATCGTTTATTGAGGTTGCCGCCGCATTTTCCTCTTGCTCGAATATGCCTATGACACTTGCCATTTCGGCAAAAACCGTTGTCGCCTTTGCAAAGTTCACCGCATCGAATTCACCGCCGTCGGTAACGCTTTGACAATAGGCATTGATTTTTTTGCTCAAATCGAACATATAGCCTATGGCAAGCGCCGAATTAAAATCATCGTCCATCGCCTCGTCAAAATCGGCCGACAGCTTGGCGGCGGTATCGGCCAGTTGACCGGCGTTATTGCCGTTGCCTTCGCGCCCGGCAAACATTTTTATCTGTTCGGCCGTATGCCTTAAACGCGTCAATGCGGCCTTGGCCTCTGTCATACGTTCTTCACTGAAATCAAGCGGACTGCGATAATGAGTTTGCAATATATAAAAGCGCAAAGTCTCCCCGGAGAATTCTTTCAAGACGTCGGCGACGGTGAAAAAATTATTGAGCGACTTGCTCATTTTTTCGTTGCGAATGGTTATAAACCCGTTATGCAAAAAATAACGGGCAAACGCACTTTCATCATCGAGATAAGCTTGACTTTGGGCTATTTCGTTTTCGTGGTGCGGAAAAATAAGATCACTGCCGCCGCCGTGAAAATCAAATTTTTCTCCTAAAAATTTTAGCGACATTGCCGAACACTCAATATGCCAGCCGGGACGTCCCTTCCCCCATGGCGATTGCCATGATGGTTCGCCGGGCTTTGCCGCCTTCCACAACGCAAAATCCATCGGATGGCGCTTATTGTCATTAACTTCGACTCGCGCTCCCGCTTCCATATCCTCCAAACTGCGTCGTGACAACTTGCCGTACCCGGCAAAATTTTCGACGGAAAAATAAACATCGCCGCCTTCAACCGTATAAGCATGACCGCTACTGATAAGCCCGTCAATCATCCCGACTATATCGGGAATCGTTTCCGACACACGCGGATAAACGTCGGCGCGTTTCACGTTCAAGGCATCCATCGCCGCAAAATAACGGGTTATGTAACGGTCGGCAATAGTTTTCCAATCGCTTCCGTCAACACGAGCGGCGTTGATAATCTTATCATCAACATCGGTGAAATTTTGGATATACCGAACCTTAAAACCGCGCCTCGCCAAATGACGCCTTATCACGTCCCAAGTCACAAACGGACGGGCATTGCCGATATGCGGCTCATTGTACGGCGTTACGCCGCAACAATATATGCTTGCTTCACCGGCTTTCAACGGGACAAATTCTTCCTTGCGACGCGTAAGCGTATTATAAACTTTTATCATCAATTACTCCTCGCATTTTAAGAACACCCCTACCGATTGTCGGCAGGGGTGTTGTTGGGCAACAATTCCTAATCTTCACTTTCGGCCAAACGACGCGTAACGAATTGTTCGGCAATGCGTCCGTTGCGTCCCGAATGAGCCATTTCCCACTGTACACCCGCCAAACGTAACTCTTCCGGCGCCAAAACAATACCTTTTTTCTTTAGCTTATGATCAATTATCGCCAAATATTCTTCCTGTGTCGGCGCATAATAATGGAGAATAATGCCAAACCTATCCGACAGAGAAATCATCTCATTCATGCCGTCCTTGGTATGCAAGTCCTCCACACCGTCGCGCTCAAGCCACGTTTCGCGAATGAGGTGGCGCCTGTTGCTGGTCGCGTAAATGACGACGTTTTCCGGGCAAACATTCACTCCGCCGTCAATAGCGGATTTCAGGTACTTAAATTCCGAATCGCTTTCTTCAAACGAAAGGTCATCGAGGAAAATTATAAACCGTTTGTCGGCAAAACTGCGCAAAATGCGCATGACCCGCGGCAAATCTTTCAGTTGCGCCTTCAGAAGTTGCACCAAACGCAAACCGCGATGCGCATATTCGTAGGCCAGCGCTTTCACCGCCGATGATTTGCCCGTACCGCGAGCGCCGACAAGCAAGACATTGTTCGCCGGGCGACCTCCGACGAAAGCCTCCGTATTTATGACCAGTTCCTTTTTCTGCGATTCGCATCCCAACAAATCGGACAGATGCGACGGCGGCAAATTAACACCGAACAAATGCCGCCCGTCCCAACCGAAAGCAATGTAACGCGCCATATCCCCGGAGCCGAAATGACGGTAATAGTCAATCAGCTCCGATGCCAACGTAGAGGCTTCGGTAACGGGCAAAACCGTCAAACATTCATCGGACGGCGTATTACCAACCTTTGTCGGCGTATAATCGTCCAATATCGTTGAATCAAAAAACGAACCGGGGGGACAGTTAATGAGCGGCAACAACACAGCAATATCCCGCACAAAAATATCGCGCAAATCATCACCGATGACACCGTTGTTTCGGCGCAACGCTTTGGCAACGATATTTTCTTTGTTCGTCAAAAGATGCAAGACATAGGCACGAATCAAATTGCCCTGCAAACCGTGTTCTTCGGCACGATCAATAAGTGCGGCGGCAGCTTCGGCAAAACGACTGCCGTTTTTCGGTTCGGCAAACGCCGCCACCAATTTTAAGAATACTTCGTCTTTTAAGATATTGCGACAAACCACCAGTTTTGTCAAATCATTACCGAGCATAAACAATTATCTCCGCTGACAAAAAAATAAATTATCTTCGCGGTCCACACAGCACCGACCTTCAACCAATGCCGCAAAATATACCACAACCAACGCGATAAGTCAATCGAAAATGGCGGCAGCGCGTAACATCAAAAATAGAGATAACGCGTGACAAACGTCCGCAACGTCTCTTGCAAAACGGTCACATTTTGCAGGAGCGCCTCGCTTTGCGGCCGAAGCTTTGTGTAATGAAAAACCGGTTCGCGGCTTACCATATAATCGGCCGGGTAGGGGATGACTTCAACATTTTCACGCGCAAAATTAAGCACGGCGCGTTTCATGTGAAATGCACTCGTTACCAACACCGGGCGCGAAAAATGCCCGTCGCGCAACAATTCGGCGGAAAACCGCGCATTTTGCGCCGTATTTATGCTTTTCGTTTCGAGAATGATGTCGCGCTCTTTGACACCCAAACTCATCAAAATCCGTTTGGCAATTTGCGCTTCCTCTCCGCTGTCGGCATACACTTGCCCGCCGGACAAAAGAATGGGGACGTTTAACTTGCGTTGCAACCGCACGGCCGTAAGGAGACGATTGGCCGGCGCAGAGCAAAGCGCTCCCCGACCGTCAACATCCGGCGAATCCGGCATGGCACCGCCGCCCAACATTACTATCACATCACCGTCCGGCAAACTTTTCGGCGGTTCGTAAACATTCTCCAACGCCCCTAAAAATTTTTCGGCGACAAAAGAGGTGCAGAGCAAATAAAACATAAAGGTAAGGCCAAAAATGAGCGCGGCAATTTTTTTTTCGTCACGCTTGACCCACGCATAATAGGCTACGGCAACAAACAACACAATAAAAATTCCCGGCGGCAAAACCCACCCGGCGCAAAACTTCAAAAAATATACCATCAACCTATCCCCAAAACCTCGCCGTAATACGCTCTTAATTCACTTGCGATAAGCTCCAAATTGTTCGGCAAAAAACGAATATTGTAGCCGACGAACAGCGGCGACGTGGCAAAGCGCGGAATGAGCTTCACATAAAATTTCTCGCCGTTTCCGCCCGCATCATAGAAAAAAATGTTATAACTCGTGCAATGTATGTTAAAATGTTTTGTCAAGTAATCGACGCAAATTTGAATGAAATCGGCCAGCGTCGATACGGAAAACGTTTCGTCGGGCACGATGTTCAGTTCGCCAAAACCAATGCGCGGACACGTCCCGACGTTGATGGCAATTCCGTCCTTTTGCAAGGCGGTGATACCGACAAATTCCTCTTTGTTAAAGAGCAATTCCTTGTTTAACTTTGGAAAGCCGACCAGTTGCATATGCGGATGGCGAATGGTTCCCCCGGACAACGGACCGTAATTTTTGAAAAACAAAACCGTCTCATAGGCTCCGGATCGCAAAAGCCGCCGCCAATGTTTCAACGCAAAGGCAATTAAGCGCCGCATATGCTCACTTGTATAATCCGGCATATCGCCGGTGCAAACGTCGTGTTCGATGAGTACAAACTGATCCGCACCGCGAAGGACGTTATATTTGTTGCGCAACAAAATTATCGACCCATCCCGATCGATGATGTTCGTAAGATGCGGCACGTCGCAAAAAGGGCAGGGCGCACTTTCGTTCATAAGGGTTCGCGGCTTGTCTTTCCCCATCGCTACATCAAATTCAACAAGATTTATGTCCATAGCAAATTCCCTCACTTGCCAATATCCGCGAAACATTATATACTTTATCGAACTGTAGGGCAATAAGGCGGTGTTTTTTATCA
>CAJORE010000105.1 GCA_905236595.1 uncultured Selenomonadaceae bacterium
GCCATAGCTTACTCCTTCTTCAATCCTTCGCGAGCCGATTGCGGAATAAAGACCATAAGTTTGGCCTCGATTGCCGTCGGCGAATCGCCGGCCTGCAACGACAAAATTCCTTCGATAATCATGCGTCGCTCGCTCACTTCGGATTCGGACATAATCTTCAGCTTATTGGCAAAAGGCAACCACAAAACGTAACCGGTGAATATACCCAAAATCGTCGCAACGAACGCGGCGGCTATTGAGTGTCCGAGTTTATCAATATCGTTCAAGTTACCAAGCGCCGCGATAAGACCGACCACGGCGCCCAGAACGCCCAACGTCGGCGCGTAAGTTCCCGCTTGCGTAAACATGGAACGTCCTTCGGCGTGACGCTCCTGCATGACCGCAAGTTCCGCATCCAAAACGTCACTTACAAATTCGGGATCCATGCCGTCGATAACCATCGACAAACCCGTGCGGAAGAACGGATCGTCAATTTCCTGCACTTTGCTTTCAAGTGCCAGGATACCTTCGCGTCGCGCAATTTGCGATAACTCGACGAACATCTGCAAAAGTTCGCCCTTTTCATGAACCGGTGGTTTTTGAATGGTTTTCTTGATGAGATTGGGAAAATTTTTCATGTGCTCCATTTTGAAGCCAATGAACAAACAACTAAATGTACCGCCGATAATGATAAGAAACGCTGCCGGATTGTTAAGAGCCGAAAGCGGCGCACCTTTCAAGACCATGCCGACGAATACAGACACGATACCCATGCCGATGCCGATAACGGTTGATATTTCCACGCCAGATGAGCCCCCTTGAAACACACAAAACAAAAATGCTTGTTATTGTCAGCCTGTATGTTTAATTCCTATTCTACAGACGGGCAAAAATTCCTGCCGTTTCTTCATTTTTCCCTCAAACAAAAATCTCCGTCGTACGACATATCCCAAATTTCATCGGCACTGACCGAATCGGCCAACACTCTCTTTACGTTTACGCTGTCGCTGGCCTCGTAAAACCTCGTCGCCTCGTCACGCGATACGCCGCCTTGCACCTTGCGCGAAATCAAACGCTCTTTTAGCGTGTCCTCATCGGCGGTAATAAAGAGCGCATAGTCGGCAAAAGAGCGAAGCGCCGCCCAGCGCAAGTCTTTCAGCAACAGCCAATTCCCTTCAAACAGCACGATGTCTTTGGTTATGGTGTACCCATCCGCAATCGGGTCGTGCAATTTGCGGCTGTATACGGGCCATTTAACCTCGGCGGCATCGCTTTTAAGTTCGGCGAGTTTTGCCGCCACAGCCTCGACATCAAAAGTCTCGGCGCTTCCTTTCACATCGCGCAACAAGATTTTCCGTCCGTCGATTTCGGCGTAATTGGCCGCCAAATATGCGTTCGGATAATGAAAGCCGTCCAATCCCACCGCCTGCAAGGAGATGCCGCGCTCTTTGGCCAAACTCTCCAAAAACAAAGTCAACGTTGATTTTCCCGTAGCCGGAGGCGCGGCGACAAAAATGATATTGCGCCCATCATTCTTCGGCAATTTTGCTATGCGCTCAATAAACGGCACAAACAAATTTTGCACCGTTTCATCGTTAAACCGAACCTGTTGCGCCAACGAATTGACGACAATGTTATACTCTTTCCACATCATTAGCTCCAAACCGACTGCATGATAGATTTATATGTGTCCGTAAGATGCTGGATAATGACATCCAACATGGCGTAAACCAAGTCGCCCAACTCGTCGGTTTCGCGCCCGACGATGCAAACGTCAAGCATTAAGGCGCCGTTTTCGTCAAAATAATACTTAAATGCTTTGTATTTGCGATTTTGCTCCGAAGCAAACCGCAAAACCGCAAGTTCGTTGTCTTTAGACAGCGCTTGCGGCGCAATCTGCACCCGCACTATGCCGTAAATCGTCTTGTCAAAGACAATCACCGTAGGCAAAAAATTGCCGTGAATGTCAATACGCGAGCGAAACAATACCGTTTCCCACTCATCATCCTTCACTTCTTCGACGGCAAAAACTTTTTCGATTTTTTTATCGTCCAAATATTTTTGGAATATTTCGGCTTTGTTGTTCATTAAAATTCCTCCGTAAGCTTCGTAAAAATTCGCACCCGCTGGGTTGTTATCCATTGCCCAATGGCGTCACCTTTGAATTCGGGCGGTGCGTCGCTCCCCTTTACCGCCGAAAGCGCCGCCATAATCTTTTCGCCCTCCGCCAAATAATCGGGGACAGCGCCGTTATCGGCAGCGATACAGGCGTTAAAACCGGCAAGCCCCAAGGACGATCCGCAAACCCTCGTAAGCAGTTCGACCTTTTTCCCGGGCTTTTGCAGACGCGGCGCCCGCATATGTTCGGCAATAACAAGCCGCGCCGCCTGCAAAAAAATTTTCGGCAATGTCATACGTTCGTTCCATGCCGCCAAAACCTGCAACCCCCGTGTCTCATGGCCATAATGATGCGGCAACATGGATCGCGGCGTCACCCCTTTGCCCAAGTCATGCGCCAACGCGGCAAAACGCGTCGGCAAATCGGCGGTGGCGGCGGCGACTTGGTCAAGCACGATCATTGTATGATTAAACGCATCACCCTCGGGATGGTACACAACGGGTTGTGTTTTGCCGATAAGCGCAAAAATTTCCGGGAAAGTCTCCCGCAAAATTTTCCCGCGCCGCAATGCACAAAAAAAAAGCGACGGGCGGGCGGTTTTTAATGCACGCATCATCTCTGCACAAAACCGCTCCGTCGGTTCACCGGCTATTTCGGCGGCACATTGCGCCATATAGCCGTAAGTCCCATCGTCTATGACAAAATCAAATTCAGCGGCTTGACGCGCCGCCCGCAACGAACGCACGGGGTCATCAACAAAATGCGCACCGACGGCGCGAATCTTTTTGGCGGCTATATCTTTTCTCCCGCCAAAAAGATCGATAATCTGCCCCGTCGTCAAATCAAGCGCCATAGCATTCATGGTCGTATCACGCCGCCAAAGATCATCGCGTATGGTAACCGTGGGATCGCACAACGCCTTAAAGCCGCGATAACCCGTGCCGCATTTTTTTTCCGTTCGAGCGAAAGCCACCTCGCACGCCCGCTCGTCAATATCAACGAGATACACGGGAAAACACTTGCCCACTCGTTTGGCATCATCGGCAAACAACATCCGAAAATCATCTTCCGTCAGCTGTGCCACGCAATAATCCTTGTCCTTTGGTGTGACGCCGCGAATCATATCCCGTACAAAACCGCCCACAACATAAACATTGCCGCCCGCCGCCGTTACGCGACGAACAAATTCCCGTTCCGTCAAAGAATTACCGCCCGATTGTCCAAAATAACCTTGCCGGGCGCACAAGCCGGACAATCACAATAAGCGCCGCCGTTTTTCTTGACCTCTTTGGCGTGAGCCGCCAAACCCGCCGCCGTTTCGGCACCGAATTTTTCCGCACCGGCCGCCGATTCAAAAAAGCCGATCACCGCATCAATCGGCATAACGTCCGCTTCCAATTCGGCCACAAGCGATTTGGCCGCTTCCTTTTCCTTCTCCGTCCCCAACGAAGATAAATATTCTTCGCTTACAGCCTTAAGTTCGGCACAACAACTCGGCGCCTCCGCCACGGCCTTAACTTTTTCGATAACTGCTTGTTTAGTCACGATAAAAATACTCCTTCCGGTTGCTTACGGACATTCCCTAACGATTAACAATATGTGCGCCGTGATTATCGACGCCAAGAACCATTATGCGCGCCGCGACGCCGTTTGCGGCAAACGCGCCTTTCATGGCCTCACCAACGGCAACGGCGTCGATGCGTCCGCTACAATACGCCATTACCGTAGGACCTGCCCCGGACAAAACCGCGCCCAAAGCCCCGGTCGTCTTGGCGGCGACAATAACGTCATTTAACCCCGGCACCAATTTTTCGCGGTACTGCTGATGCATGGCATCATTAAGCCCCAAACTTACGAACCGTTCACTGCCATTCATAAGTCCCGCCACAAGCATCGCGGCATGGCCTATATTATAAACGGCATCTTCCCGGGCGACATTTTGCGGCAAAACATCCCGCGCCTCCCGCGTCGGGAGGTGAAAATCCGGTATCGCCGCCACCAACCGCAACCGCAACTTCGGCAAAAAAGTAAAACAATGCGCCTTGCCATTTTCCGTTACATTGACGGTAAAGCCGCCGTAAATGGCCGGAGCGACATTATCGGGGTGTCCTTCTATTTGAGTTGCTATATTAAGAAGCTCGCCGCGGTTGAAGTGATTGCCAATGATGACATTTGCCGCCTTCAACCCGCAAACAATCGCGGCGGCCGACGAACCTATCCCCCGCGAAAGCGGTACGGCATTTTTCATCCTCAACTGCCCGCCGGAAAAATAATTTTCCGCGCCGGCTTGTTTTAACAAGAAACGCACACTACTCCACACGATATTTTGTTCGTCACGCGGAATATTGCCCGCGCCTTCTCCCTCCACGGATATATCAAGCGTAGGCTCGTCGGTAAGTGTCAACGTCAATTCGTTGTAAAGATCGAGTGCCACGCCCAAGACATCAAAACCTGCGCCGCAATTTGCGCTGGTGGCGGGTACTCTTACGGTTATGCTTCTTCTCATGGTGATTACCTCCCACCGTGGGATCATTTTGGGGGCTTGCTAAACAAGTCCATGCTTCCATCAGCCATCTTCAACGCGAATTACGTTTTTAATCTCATCGACCACCGACAGACTCTTCAACTTATCAAGCGCCGTGCTTATACTCTTATGCGAAACGCTGTGAGTTACCGCGACGATTTCGGCCTTGCCGGGAACCTCGCGCTTTGTTTGCATTACTGATTTCAAACTTACCTGGCTATTGCCGAATGCCGTAGCGATTGCTCCCAGCACCCCGGGTTTGTCATCCACCAACAAGCGCACATAATAACCCGACACCGTATCATCTATGGGACAAATCTTCTTATCGGTCACATACACACTTCCCGAAGGCACCGTAAAACCATCGGCAATGCCTTTGGCCACTTCGATTATGTCTGCTGTTACCGCCGACGCCGTCGGCAAAGAGCCGGCGCCCTGCCCGTAAAACATCGCCTCGCCCACGGCATTGCCGCGAATAAATATCGCATTAAAAACTCCGTTGACTGCCGCCAAAGGGTGCGTCTTCGGCAAAAAAGTCGGGTGAACGCTCACCTCGACACCCTTTTCCTCCCGACAATCACGCCCCACGGCAAGCAATTTAATGACGTAACCCAGTTCCTTGGCGTACTCAATATCAAGCGGCTTTATGCCGCGAATACCGGTAACGTGTACATCCTTCAAAGAAACGTGCGTACCGAAGGCCAACGATGCCAAAATAGCCGCCTTGCGCGCCGCATCAAGTCCGTCCACATCGGCGGTGGGGTCGGCCTCGGCGTATCCCAAATCCTGCGCTTCCTTCAAGACTGAAGCAAAATCCGCCCGCGTTTCATGCATCTTGGTCAGCATATAATTGGTCGTACCGTTGACTATGCCGATGATTTCCGTTATGCGGTTAGCCGAAAGCGAAACTTTAAGCGGTAGGATAATGGGAATCCCGCCGCCGACGCTGGCTTCAAACATAAAACGAACGCCGTTCTTTTCAGCAAGCGCAACAAGTTCACGTCCGTATTCGGCAACAACATCTTTATTGGCGGTAACAACGTGCTTCTTGGCCATAAGCGCCCGACGCATATAATCGTAAGCAGGATTTATCCCGCCCATAAGTTCAACGACAATGCTTATCTCATCGTCGCGCAAAATATCCTCAATCGAATCGGTGACATTAAAACCGTTCAATTCCGGCCGCGGCTTACTGACATCGCGAACCAAAACGGTCTTCATCGTCACGGCGGCATGAGCGCGGGCGGCGATAATGGCGCCGTTTTCGGCAAAAACGCGTATTACACCCGTCCCGACTGTCCCCGCTCCCAACAAAGCCGCTTTTATATTCTCCATGGTAAATCCTCCTTATCGGCTATTTTACACAAAAAAACGTCTTTTAGCAAGACGCTTGAAGTTATGCCCGCGAAAATTTTCTTTGTGACAGGCAGGAATTTTGCCAAAGGCAACGAATAGGAACTGTCGGTATAAAATCGTCATGAGATTTTTGCATAACCGACATACATCAGCTTTTTTTGCGACAAACAAAATAATCCGAATTTATGGGGGCGGTTTAATGGCTAATAAAAATGAAGAGAAAGGAATCTTGCTGGAAACCGGCACAAACGAATTTGAAATCGTCGAGTTCTCCATCGGCAACGTGCATTACGGCATAAACGTGGCCAAGGTTCGCGAGGTCATTACCCGCGCTCCCGTCACCAATATGCCGCAGGCGCATCCTTACATCGACGGGCTGTTTACTTTGCGCGGCAAAGCCATACCTCTGGTAAACCTGCCGCGTTGCTTAAACGTGCAATCGGCGGATGCACCGCGCAACATTATCGTAACGGAGATAAACGAATACTACATCGGCTTCTTGGTAGAGAATGTATCGCGCATTCACCGCATAAGCTGGAAAGATATGGAGCCGTCGCCGGAAGTCGGCGATCAGTCTCGTGTCGTCGGCATAATAAAGATGGAAGATCGCATCGTATTGCTCCTCGACTTTGAGACGATTATCGCCGAGATTAATCCCGAAATTAACGCGAAACTCACCACCTTCGAAGAAGCGACCGACGACATAAAAGCCCGACGCTCCGACATTCATGTTGTCGTTGCCGAGGATTCGGCAATGCTCCGCGACTTGCTCGTCACGACGTTGCACGATTCCGGGTATCGCTTTGTCCGCGATTTTGGCAACGGGCAGGACGCTTGGGAGTATTTGCAAAAGCTCGCCGAGAAACCAGGCCCTATCGGCGATCATGTGCGCATTATCGTTTCCGACGTCGAGATGCCGAAAATGGACGGGCATCGCCTGCTAAAATTGGTGCGTGAACATGAACGGTTGGCCGAAATTCCCTTTGTGTTGTTCTCATCCCTAATCAGCGAAGAGATGCGCCGCAAAGGCGAATCGTTGGGCGCCAGCGGGCAAATTGCCAAGCCGGAAATCAACGATCTTATCGGTTTGTTGGATAATTTGGTGTTCGGTGTGCCGATTAAGAAATCAACCGATGTTGACGATTGACAATCATTTTTAATATTGCCCCGCCCTTTGGGCGGGGCAATATTGTAACTTGTTTAACAGGCGGTTCTGCTCGTCTTGACCGGGCGGCTTGTTTTTTTCATGGTACTTTGAACGAACAGTATAAATTAAGAAGGTGGCTATCCTTGCCGAAAATCGTTTTGGCACAAACAGAAGTAATACCCGGCAACCCGGCGAAAAACACGCAAAAAGTTTTGGCGCAGATTGAGTATGCCAAAGCACAAGGCGCAGATGCGATAATCTTTCCGGAGATGGTTATCCCCGGTTATCTCTTGGGCGATACATGGGAGCAAAATTCATTTTTGCGCGAATGTGAAGAGTGTGGCCGGGAAGTTATCGCCGCCGCCGCCGACATCGTCGTTTTATTCGGCAACGTAGCCGTTGATTGGAAGCGCCGCAACAACGACGGACGCGTCCGCAAGTACAACGCTTTTTTCGCGGCGCAAAACGGCAAAGCGGTACAGCCCGACAATATGCCGTATCCTTTCGTAATAAAGACGCTCATGCCCAATTACCGCGAATTTGACGATACGCGGCATTTCTTCAGTCTGCAAAAGTTGGCGCGTGAACTGGGAACGACCCCCGCCAAGTTAATAAGCCCCGTAAGCTTAAAAATCGCCGGGCGGCGCCTGCGCGTCGGGGCGCTTTTATGTGAGGACGGTTGGAGCGACAATTATGAATTGACGCCCATGGCCATGCTCCAAAATTGCGGGAAAATAGATTTTTTCGTCAACATCTCCGCCTCTCCTTATACTTTGGGGAAAAACGAGCGCCGACACAAACTGTTTGCCGACGAAGCCAAAAAGGCCAATGCGCCGCTCTTTTATGTAAACAACGTCGGAATTCAAAACAACGGCAAAACCGTCTATACTTTTGACGGATCAAGTACGGTGTATGACGCACAAGGGGTAGTGCGCGCCGCTTGCCAACCCTATTGCGAGGAGCTTAAAACCGTCGATATTGACGAACTTCACCGTCTGCCGCCCGTGACGGAAGACAAAGGCGACGCCACGGCACAAATTTGGCGGGCGCTTTCCTATGGCACGGAAAAATTTTTGGCATCCATAAATATGAAAAAAGTCGTTGTCGGCATATCGGGCGGTATTGATTCGGCGGTAGCGGCAACGCTGTATGCAAAAGTCCTTGGCAAGGAAAACGTTTTACTCGTCAATATGCCGAGTCGCTTTAATTCGGCGACGACACGCGGGCTTGCCGCCGAATTGGCCGCCAATTTAGGTTGCCCGTACATGGTAATCCCCATCGAAGAATCCGTTTGCCATACGATTAAGCAAATTGAGGAAACGCCTGTCACATTTGGCCGTGAGCATTTTAATTTGCAGGTTTCTTCTTTCGTCGCCGAAAACATTCAAGCCCGTGACCGCAGTGCCCGCGTTTTGGCGGCGGCGGCGGCGGCCTTTGGCGGCGGTTTTTCCTGCAACGCCAACAAAGCGGAAACTACCGTCGGCTACTCGACGCTGTACGGCGACCAAGCCGGCTTTTTTGCGGCGCTTGCCGACTTGTGGAAACACCAAGTTTACGATTTGGCTCGCTACCTAAACGAAAAAGTTTATGCCCGCGAAGTCATACCCCAAGGGATTATTGACATTGTCCCCAGCGCCGAACTGTCGGCGGCGCAAAATGTCGATGAAGGCAAAGGGGATCCGCTGAAATATCCCTACCACGATTTTTTGTTCCGCGCCTTTGTGGAAAAATGGCAGAAAGCGACGCCCGAAGATATTTTGACCCACTACGCCGACAAAACACTCGACGAATATTTAGGTTGCGCCGCCGGAACCGTTGCCGGATATTTCGGTGACGATACCCGCGCCTTTGTCTCCGATCTCGAACGATGGTGGAACGCTTTTTGCGGCATGGGCGTTGCCAAACGCATCCAAGCGCCGCCCATTTTGGCAGTCAGCCGTCGCGCTTACGGCTTTGATCATCGCGAAGCGCAAAACGGAGCGTACTACACGCGCAATTACCTGCGACTGAAAGAAAAATTGCTATTATGACGAACGCCAAAATAAATGTTGATCTATTTGGGGTTCCCTGCCCTTTAGAACTTTGAAGAAATGAATTTTAATGCGTTTGCTATACGCTAAATCGGAGGATACCGCATTGGCAATAACGGTAAAACACCGCGTCAATTTTTATGATACGGACGC
>CAJORE010000106.1 GCA_905236595.1 uncultured Selenomonadaceae bacterium
AAGGATATGGCGGTTAAATCAAAAATTTTAGTGCTGTCCATTTTGCTTATCGCCGTTGTCTGCATCGTTGCGGCGGTGGGCGTATTCTTCAACGCCAAGGCCAAACAATCATTGGACGATATGTACAACTTCAACCTTATGGCGACACAGTACCTAAACGATGCCAACAATCACTTGCGCGTGATTGATGTCAACGTGCCTTACCTTTTATTGTCCGGCAACTCCGTCGATACAAAGGTTTTGCGCGACGACATTTTGGGACGCTTGGATGCCATTTCCGGCGATGTCGAAAAACTAAAGGCCATTGATAAGGGTGAAACCGCTCAATCAATCATATCGGAACTTGAAAATCATTTGGTTGCGGTAAAAAACAACGTCAAAGCTACGGAAAACCTCGGCAACACCCCGGAAGATCAAGTCAAATTGTTTGAAAACCTGTCAAGCGTCCGCGTCATTGCCGGTGATTTGGCGGCGCTGACCCCGGACAACGTGGCGCAAGGCAAGGTTCTCTTTGAAAACAACAACGAACAATACGATCGTTCAATTGTCATATTTGTCGTTATAATAGTCCTCGGTTTGGTATTTGGTATCGGCAGCGCGATTATAATCGCCGGTAATATTGCTTCGCCTTTGGCGTCGGCCATCACTTCCCTTAACGCCGTAGCCGACGGTGATTTGACCAAAACCATGCCCGACGAGCTTGTCAATCGCCGCGACGAAGTAGGCCATGTGGTGCAGGCCTTAAACAAAATGCAAATTTCGCTGAGGGATATAATCAAAAATGTCACCGCCGAAGCCGACAAAAGCACCCAAATGGCCGAACAGGTTCAAGAATTGCTAAAAAGCCTGAACGCCGACACTCAAGATATGAGCGCCATCACCGAAGAAATGGCGGCCGGCATGGAGGAAACGGCGGCTTCCACCGTTAATATGCAAACCTTGAGCGACAAATTGCAAACCGAAGTGCAAAATTCTTCCAAGAAAGCCGGCGAAAGCGAAGGCTACACCGAAGAAATAAATCAACGCGCCACCGACTTGCAAGCCAAGGCCAAGGACTCCGGACAGAAAGCCCAAGAGGTTTACACCAAAACCAAGGATTCTTTGGAAAAAGCAATCGAATCAGCCAAAGTCGTAGGTAACATCAATGTTTTGACGGGCGATATCACGGACATTGCCGAGCAGACGAATCTCTTGG
The DNA here is from genome assembly GCA_905236595.1 of uncultured Selenomonadaceae bacterium. Lineage (GTDB taxonomy): Bacteria > Bacillota > Negativicutes > Selenomonadales > Selenomonadaceae > CAJORE01. Next base: position 1,196 of record CAJORE010000106.1, read on the forward strand.
CGCTTAACGCCGCCATAGAAGCGGCGCGAGCCGGCGAACACGGCCGCGGATTTGCCGTCGTTGCCGACGAGGTGCGTAAATTAGCCGAACAATCGCAAGGTACGGCGGAAAAAATCCAAACCTTGACGAGTCAGGTTATAAGTTCCGTAGAAAATCTCTCGCAAGGCGCCTTTGACATTTTGCAATTTATTGACAGCACGGTAACCGCCGATTACGATGTAATGTACGAAACCGCCTCCCAGTACCAAAAAGATGCCGAATACGTCAATAGGTTCGCCGTCGAAACAAACGGGACTTCCCAAGAACTCATAAATGCCGTTGAAACCATGAATCAAGCCATGGACGAAATTGCCAAAGCGACCCATGAAGGCGCGGTAGGCAATACAAAAATTGCCGAAACCGTGGCGATTATGGCGGATAAGTTCCAAGAGATTTTGACGAAGATGGACGAATCCGAAGAAGGCGCCAAACGATTGCAAGAGCAAGTGGCGAAATTCAAAGTTTAAGCTGTGGCGAAGGCGAAATAAATTGCCGTTCGCTTGGAATCAAGAAAAGGGGTATACGATGAAACGCGGTGCTATTTTTGACATGGACGGGACATTGCTTGACACGGAACGTATTTATCAGGAAGGCTGGTACAACGTCGCCCGCGATTTCGGCGAAGAGCCTAATTGGGAATTGGCCAAGCTTGAGAGCGGCGCATCCGGGCCTTATATGTACGAGACGGTGACGAAATTTTTCCCCAAAGTCGATCCGCATGAATACGTCGAACACGTTATTGCCTATATGACGCGCAAAACCAATGAACATATATCACTGATGCCCGGCGTAACGGAAATTTTGACCTTCTTTAAGGACAACGGCGTAAAATTGGCCGTGGCCAGCAGCTCGCCCCGCGAAGTTATCGAGAAGAATCTTGCCCGCGTCGAAATTTTGGATTTTTTTGGCCGGGGCATTGTTGCCGGGACGGAAGTACAGCATGGCAAACCCGCTCCCGATATTTTTCTGAAGACAGCCGCTTTGTTGGAATTGGCACCGGAAGATTGCTATGTTTTTGAGGACAGCTTAAACGGTATGCGTGCGGCGGCAGCGGCAAAATGCGCCGCCGTTATGATTCCCGATCAAGTCGCTCCCACCGACGAAATAAAAAATTTAGCAACAGCGATATACCCCTCGCTCAATGACGCTATGGCGGCCATAAAGGACGGTCGGCTGTAACTTTTTCTTCGTGCGAATAAAGGAAATACTGCATAATTCGTCCGCACCCTTGCCGGGTCTTTTTCCGGCATACTGCGTCATTCCTCCTCAGCGTAGCACC
>CAJORE010000107.1 GCA_905236595.1 uncultured Selenomonadaceae bacterium
AGTGGTGCTACGCTGAGGAGGAATGACGCAGTATGCCGGAAAAAGACCCGGCAAGGGTGCGGACGAATTATGCAGTATTTCCTAAATTATTCGGGGAAAGGACGGTGTTGTTTTTGCATTATCGTTGGTTTGCCGACGACGAGTCGGAAAAGGACGAACTTACAAACGCCGCAAAGTCCCGCGCTTTTGCCGAAAAATCCGCGCCCGTAAAAAGACCGCGCTATTTTTCGCGGACGATGATTACGGGGCTTTTGTTGGCGGTTGTTCTCTTTTGTTACGGGCAGGTCAAGGATGATTTGCCGATTGTGTTCTTGGCTACGGCGTTTATTTTGGGCGGTTCGCGTCCGTTGACCGATTTATTGCCGCCGCAAATAGGCCGTCATCTCTCCAATATTTTGTTCGGTTTCAGCATTGCATTGTTTTTCGGGGCGATTGTTATGGCCTTTTCGTGATGTGTGGTCGTTTTACTTTGCGATGCTTTGGTATGGCCGCTTGTTTTTACGGAGCGGCTTTTATTATGTCGTGCTTGTCGTTTGTTGTGTGATGTTGATGTAGCGCAAAAAATCCCCCGCACTCAATGTGCGGGGGATTTGAACTTCCGTTATTTAATCGCTGTTAAAGCGAGTTATCACCAGAAGAATTCAACACGGCCGAAAATCTTCTTGTAGTCGGCATCGAGTTTAACACCGTTGGGATCGATTACCTCGCCGTCAGCATAGATGGCGCGCAAACCGACATTCTTCATGATAGCGTAGTTAGCGCCGACTTCCCAACCTTTTATGCCGCGATCGATACCATCGCCGGTCGGAGTGAAGCTGACGTTAGCGCCGTATTTACGATAAGCGGCGTAAACGCTCCAGTTGCCCTTCTTGGCAGCGTCATCGTAAATACCGTAATCAAACTGAGCCTGCCAGGCGTTGTCGAAATCATCGGCTTTGCTGTTCTTGGCATAAGCGCCCCAGAGTTTCGCCTTGTCGCTGAATTTGTAGCCCAAGTTAGCAGACCAAATGCCGGCTTTGTCTTCGCTGTCTTTACGGCTATAGTAAACATCGTTTTTGAAGTTGTCGGACTTCATGAGGTAGTAGCCAGCGCCGACGCGCCAATGGCTGCTGTCATACTGAGCGTTGATGCCGTAAACATCGGTGACGTCGTCCTTGTTGCCCATGTCGAACTTATCGGCTTGCATACGACCGGCAATCAAGTCAACCTTCAAAGCTTTGCCAAACTGCAAATCGGCACCGGTGAACTCGGTATCGTTTACAAGACCATGCTCATTGGTGTAGAACGCCTGACGACCGAGTTTGACGTTGAAGCTGCCGTAGTTGCCTTCAGCGAAAGCACGTTTCAACGCGAGATCCGTGCCGGTATCGGCCAAGGTATCAACATGGCCGTCGATACGGGCTTTGAAATGCCAATGGCTGTTGACTTCGGCGGAAGGCTCCAAGCGGTACATGAGGTCGCTGTTATGGGATTTCGTCTTCCAGCCTTTGCCTTTGTATTCGGTATCGGTGTAGGTGTATTCAACCTTGCCGTTCCATTTTACCATGTCGGCATTGCGCTCGAGGTTCGCAACGCGAACGCCCAAAGTGTTGAGCTCGTCGGAGAATTCGGCGGCCAAACGGTCGATAAGAGCTTTATCGGAGGCGCTGACAGCGGGTTTGGAAGAACCGCTGTTGTCAACAACCGTGGTTTTCGCCATGGCGCGGGCAATCATTTGAGCCATTTCGTAACGGGTGATGTTGCGCTGGCCGCGGAAAGTGCCGTCGCCGTAACCGTCGATAACGTTGTCGGCAGCGAGCTGGCTGACAGCGTCATACGCCCAGTGGTCGGTAGGAACATCGGAGAAAGAGTTCGCAGCAGCGAACGAGGTGTTTGCGGCACCTAAAACAAGAGCGGAGGTTAAAGCCGTAGCAAGAACCTTTTTCATAATGTATCTCCTCCTAAAAGAGAAACGATTAAAATTTTTGTCGTCCCTTGAGACTTCGGCGAGATACATTCGCGAGTGTCCATGTTTCCTCGGCCGTTCTTGCCGCCGTCCCTCAAGACGTGTGCATAATAGCACGGAATTTTTGCCATTGCAATAGTTTTTTGCAAAAAAGCCGTTTTTTAATTTTACTCTAATATTTCTTTAAGATTCGTCTAAGAAAGCGAAGGCTTCTTTATCATCAAGTCCACCACGAGGCGCAAGAATGGGAACGCAACTTCTTGATGCGGCAAACATGAAGAAACAATTCCCCGCAGACAACAAAAAATCCGCCGAATAATACGGCGGATTTTTTGTTGCTTTGTATGTGTACGCACGGTTTAATCCTTGTCCGGATCATTCTCCGGCAACGATACGCGGCGCGGAACGGAAATCGTTTCTTCGTAACCGGCAAAGGCCGCGTCCGTGACAGCGGCGGC
>CAJORE010000108.1 GCA_905236595.1 uncultured Selenomonadaceae bacterium
GTCCGTTATTGGCACGGCGGCGGCGAAATTTCCCGCCGTGCGGTTCGTTATGTGCCATTTCGGCGAACCGTATTTTGCCGATGCGGCACGGGTTTTGGCAAAATACGGAAACGTTGCCGCTGATTTGTCGGGAATGATTGAAGGGAAAATCCCCGACATGGATGTTTTTTTGCGGCGGCACGGCGGTTATTTCAACGAGTTGAAGCGGGAACTGGTCAAACTTAATGCGTTTGATCGCTTGATGTTTGGCACGGATTGGCCGTTGGCGAATTTGGGCGATTACATTGCGTTTACCAAGCGGGTAATTCCCCAAAGCGAACAGGCAAAAGTTTTCGCTGCGAACGCGCAAAGAATATACGGGATATTATGACATGAGAGGTATGAAAATGGAAAAAACGGTAGCGCCCGACGAACAATATTTGCAAATGCGTCGCGAGGCAAAATGGACGGCGGCGGCGTTGTTGGCGTTGATTGCGCTTTGGCTGGTCGCCGGTTTTGGCGTAAGTTACGTTACGGACGCAAAGATTGGCGGTTTGCCGTTGTGGGCAATATTGTCCACCGTCGGTATATGGATGGCGGCGCTTATTATTGTAAAACTTTTGCTAAAATTTGTGTTTGCGGACATGGATTTAAGCGGCGACGAGGAGGTGCATCAATGAACGGGAATTTGGCGGCGTTGTTGCCGCTTGGGTCGTTTATGGCGGTGATGATCGGCATCGGCATTTATGTGCGGCAAAAAGCCTCAAGCGGCAATTTCTTGCGGCAATATTTCATCGGCAATCATGAATTGGGCGGTTTTGTTTTGGCCATGACGACGGTCGCCACTTACAGTTCGGTAAGTTCTTTTGTGGGCGGGCCGGGCATGGCGTGGCATATTGGCTTCGGTTGGATTTATATGGCGGTGGTGCAGGTTACGGCGATTTTTTTGGTCTTGGGCATTTTCGGCAAGCGTGTTGCTTTGTTGGCACGAAAATTCAACGCCGTAACCGTCGTTGACATTATCAGGCGGCGGTTTGACTCCGATTTGGTCGCCGCTCTGTCGGCCTTCATAATCGTATTGTTCTTTTGCGGCACGATGACGGCTCAATTTGTGGGCGGTGCCAAACTTTTTGCCGCCGTAACGGGCTACGGTTATGAAACGGGTCTTATTTTGTTCGGTTTGGTGGTGGTGATTTATACCGCCATCGGCGGCTTTCGTGCCGTAGCGCTGACCGATGCTTGTTGCGCCGTTATGATGATGATAGGAATTGTGTTGCTCTTATACTATGTTTTGGATGCCGGCGGCGGTTTTACGGCAATTATGACAAGCATTGAGCAAAATCATCCGGTGATGCTTGAGCCGTTTTCCGCCGGGAATATGCCTTGGGGATTGTATTTTACGCAGTGGCTGTTGGTCGGTATCTGCACCATTGCTTTGCCGCAGTCGGTGGTACGCGGTATGAGTTACAAGGATACGCCTTCTTTGCATCGTGCTATGTTAATCGGTACGTTCGTCATCGGGTTCATGAACATCGGTATAAATTTTGTGGGCATTTTGGCGCGGGGCGTGTTGCCGCTTGATGTTACCGCGTACGGCGGCATGAAGTTCATTGATTCGGTAATTCCCGAAACGATTGTCGCCGTTATGCCGCCGGCTTTGGTCGGCGTGGCGATAATCGGGCCGCTGGCGGCATCCATTTCGACGATTTCCGGGTTGCTTATTGTTGCTTCGTCGGCCATAATAAAAGACGTGTACCTTCATTACAAAGAAAAACATGGCGGCACGGTAAGCGTACAAAAGTTGCGGCGTATGTCCATGGCGGCGACGACCGTTATCGGCGTGGCGGTGTTTTTTATCGCGCTTACGCCGCCGTCGCTTATTTGGCTGATAAATATGTTTGCGTTCGGCGGTTTGGAGACGGCGTTTTTATGGGTGTTGATTTTTGGCCTGTTTTCGCGAAGTGCCAACAAAACGGGGGCGCTGTGCTCCATGTTGGGCGGAACAATCGTGTATTGTTTGGCGCAAGGCACGGGATTTAAGCTGTTTGGTTTGCATCAAATAACGATTGGCATTAGTGCGTCGTTGCTGTTCTTCCTTATCGGCAATTTTATGGGGAAGCGTACCGAAGAAAAGACGTTGCAAGCGTTTTTCCCCACGCATAACAGCTGAATGGCATCACCGATAATTGATTGTGGGTCGCCGTTCATTGCGTCGCCGGGAAGCGGTAGACGGCGCATAAAAATCAGTTTTTACGGATTCTTTGCAACATATCGAAGAAATTGCGAAAGGGCTTGGTTTTCCCGTCATCTTCGGCGGGGAAACCAAGCCCTTTATTTTTGTTGTCACTCGCGCCCGGCGTGCATGGTTTTTTTGTTTTCGTACATGGCGGCGTCGGCGTCTTTGAAGACATCATCGGCATTTTTATGGCGTTTTGGGTCGTAGCGGGCAAAGCCTACGGCGGCAGATACGCGTTCCCACGGAGCAAGCGACGAATTGTGCATAAGCGTTTGCAAATATTTTTTCAGAGCATCTACCGTGTCGGCGACATTTTCCGTATCCGGCGGCTTGACAATGACGACAAATTCGTCGCCGCCGATGCGGAAAACCATGGAGCGAGGGAAAAACAGCTCCAAAACATCGTACAATTTTATGATGTAGCGGTTGCCAAAATCATGTCCCAAATTGTCGTTGAGGCGTTTTAGATAGTTAAGATCGGCCATGACGAGGGCAAAGTCGGCTTTACCGGCCAAAATATCCCAGTCACGGTTGGTCTTGTGCTTGTCGTACGAACTTTTGTTGCGGGCGCCGGTCAACGTATCGCGATAGGCAATGGAGGAAATTTTGACCATTTTTTGTTTTAATTCGCCCATTTGTCGGTCGGCGGCAATCAGTTCTTCGGTGTACGCTTTCATGTCATTGCACATTGAAGAAAGGGCAAAGGATAAATCTTCAAGTTCGTCGTTGGTATGGATATTGGGATTAACGAAATTATAGGCTTCCAAGCCCTCGTTTTTGCGAGCGGCGAAGGAAAATGCCGCATCGCGTATGCGAGCTATCGGGTTGGCTACACGCCTTCTTAGCCAAAGGGACATGAGCATCACCAAAATAAGGCCGGCAACGGTGCCGCTTATGGCGCTCAAAAGAATAAAGCGGTGCCGTCCCTCGTCCAATTCGTCAATGAGGACATCGGCGCACAAAACGGCAATGGGATTGCCGTTGCCGTCAAAAATCGGCCGGATGGCGGTGTATATA
>CAJORE010000109.1 GCA_905236595.1 uncultured Selenomonadaceae bacterium
AGGGATTTTTTCGGCAGACAAGGAATGACGACGAAGCGTAGTGGTGCTACGCTGAGGAGGCATGACGCAGTATGCCGGAAAAAGACCCGGCAAGGGTGCGGACGAATTATGCAGCGTTTCCTTAAAAGCGAGGTCGGAGGATTGGCAAATGGTTAAACTCGTACGAACGGTGCGCGGCTTGCTGGCGATCCTTGTCGCTTTCGTTTCGCTGTGCTGTGCCGCCGATACGGAAGCGGCGACAGTCGTCAAAGTCGGCATTGTCAAAACACGATCGTCCGACACCGTCTCCGAAAACAGTCTTAGGATTTATACGCTTAACTATCTGAACGAGATTGCCAAACAGACCCATTGGCAGTTTGAATATTATTTCGGCACCTACGCCGATTGTCGGCAGAAATTGGCCAACGGCGAGTTGCAACTTATAAGTTCGGCGGTACCGGCCAACATCGGCAGCAATTCGACGGATATATTGCTTTCGGGTTATACCTGCTACAATCTCTTGACGTTGTGGACGACGACCGGCTCGGACATTGACTTTGACAATCCGTCAAGTTTGACCGGCAAACGGATTGCCCTTGTGGATGATGACAGCATAAAAGAACCGTTTTTGCATTATGTCGCCGCCAATGACTGGAAAGTCAATCTCGTGCCGGTTCCCGACGCGGCGGCGGCAGTCGCGGCATTTAACGGCGGCGCGGTGGATGCGGTGGTTGATGACGGAACGGGGGAGTTAATCGACTCGCGGCCGGTTGTCCCGTTTGCCACCATTGAAGCTAATTTTTTGACTACCGCCGCCCATGCGGATATTGCCGAACAAATGAACATGGCCATAACAAGCATTGAGACGCGCAACCCGTTTTTTGAAACGTGGTTGGAGCAGGAGTTTTTGGATCCGGCCATTCAACACATTGTTCGGTTCTCGGCTACGGAGCGGGAATACATAAAAAATTCGCCGTCTTTGTGCGCCGCATTTTTGCCCGGTTGCTTGCCGCTGTTTAACACCGGTGACGCGTTCACCGACGCCGGCGGTGTTTATGTCGGCTATTTGCATACGATGAGCGAGATTGCGGGGCTGGACGTACAGGCAAAGCAGTTCCCCTCCACGGGACAGATTGAAGATGCGCTGAAAAACGGCACCGTTGACATGACGTTTGCCGTGTATAACCGTTACTTGGGCGGCAATGTTTTTTTCAGCAACGACATAAGAAAAGAAAATTTCTCAGCCATAAAGCGGCGGCGCGGTGATGCGGATAACAAAACCATCGCCGTACCCATGTTGTTTGTGGGCATAAAGGATTTCTTTGTCGCTCGTTATCCGGACAGAATCGTTCGCCAATATAATACCGTCGATGATTGCCTAAACGCCGTCGAAAACGGCAAGTGCAGTATGGCTTATGTGCCGACGATGTACCTCATGTACGAGAATGCGCTTATTCTGCGCCCGAATCTTGAAACACGCGACGAGGAAAGCCTCCATGTGCCGATTTGTCTGGCCGTCTCCGCAAAATCGCCCGACGGGCTGTTAAATGTGATGAACACGGCGGCGTTGCTTATGACGAACGACCAAAAGCGCAGCATTATGTTCAAGAATGCGCGGCCGCCTTTTTCGTTCAGCTATGTGTTGTCGCAATATCCTTTGCCGGCGGCAATGGTGCTGTCTTTTGTGATTTTGGGCGGCGCGGCGACCATATTCATTTTGTTCCGCTCCAAAATGCAGGAAAAGCAAAACTTGGTTCTGTCCATAAAAAATGCCGAGTTGCAAGCCGCGCTTGATACCGCCGAAAGTATGCGCCGCGATCGGGACATCTATAAGAGCGAATCGGAAACCGATCGCTTAACGGGCTTGATTAACAAGGTAGCTATGGAGAAGCTCTGCCGTTATCGAATCGAAAAATTCCCCGATGGCATAGTCGGGGCGCTGTATATAATAGATCTTGATCATTTCAAGGAAGCCAATGATACCTACGGCCACCAGCACGGCGATGAAATTTTGCGAACTTTTGCCCGATCGTTGCGCGGAATATTCCGCAGTACGGATGCCGTGGCTCGTTTCGGCGGCGACGAATTCGTGGTGCTTATCGCCGCCATTCCCGACCCCGGCATTATCGACCGCCAAGCGCGTCATATACTGCAAATTGCCCGTTCCGTCACGATAGGCGGCAAGAATGCGGCCATAACGGCCAGCGTAGGCATTGCCTTGTCGCCCAAAAACGGCAACAATTACGACGAATTGTTCCGTATTGCCGACCGTGCGCTTTACAACGTCAAAGAAAACGGCCGCGACGGTTATTGTATTTATCAACAAGAAATAGTGCGTTGAAAGTTTGCGGCAAGCGCATCAAAATTTTTGGGTTGCTGTTTCCCGATATTCCGTCGGATAAACCGCAATCGCTCGGCGCTTGTTTTGCGTTCGCCGTATTTCGGCGATTAGCGGTGTGTGTGAACGGAAGGAGTGAACAAGCGTGCAACGAAGAATTTGTAGGCTGTCGTTATCGGGCTTGCCCGACGTATTGCTCCGTCCGTCGTATCGTTTTTGGTTGCGGTTTCCTTCGTTGGTGCCGGGAGCGAACGTCGGCGCCGTTTCCCGTCATGCCGGTCATAAACTTGGCTCCTTTGTCAAACAAGCCGTGTTGACCGCGCTCTTGGTGTTTTATTCTTCTGTCTGCTTGGCCGCCGCATTGCACGAAGGCGAAAGCGGCGAAGAAATAAAAAAGATGCAGTTGGCTTTGATAGAGTGCGGTTTTTTGCAGGGGGAAGCCGACGGTATTTTTGGCGCGGCAACCAAAGAGGCGCTGATGCGTTTTCAAGAATCGGCTTCATTGGAAGTTGACGGCGTGTGCGGCGAACAAA
>CAJORE010000110.1 GCA_905236595.1 uncultured Selenomonadaceae bacterium
GCAAGGTCAGTCGCGATCCGCGGGTCGCGCTCAACGTCCCCGGTTCGATGACAAAAGTTTTGCTGCGGATGGCATCCTCGACAATACGTTCCATGGCAATGCGGATTTCTGCATAAAGCTCCGCATCCGCCGCTGTGTCACGATAAGTTTTCACCGTAAAAACAAACAGCATTGCCGCTGTGCCGATAAGCAAAACGATAACCGGCAAAACGGCGGCCAGTTCCAAGAATATTTGTCCGCGTTGTCGAGCCTTAGGGAATAATCCGCTCAAAAATTTCCGCATATTGTTTGTTGTTCAGCGTATAGCGTATGGTTATCGTCGCATATTTGGCGCCGTCTGCGGCGGCAACAACCTGCGTGTCCGCCGCATAAGCAATGCCGTTGGCGGTTAGATCGGCGCTTTCGCCTTGCCACGGCAACGCGCCGGTTGCCAATTCGTCGGCTACGGATTTTTCGAGAAGCGCCGCCGCTTGCGTCTGCCCCAAAAATATGGCCGTAGCTTGAGCCGCCGCCCGTTGCCGCGCATTGGTCGCCGTTTGCAAAACCAACGCCGTACCGGCCAAAGCCACAACGACGATGCTAAGGAGTACCGTTTCCGTTAAAGCAAAACCCTTTTCGTCGCGCACAGCAAATGACGGCGCAATGATTTTTCGGAAGTGCCGATAAAATAAACGACACAGTTTAATCCCGCTACGCAAATAAAATTTTCCCATAATCAATAATCGCCGGTGGGCGGCGCGTTTGCCGTGCGAATACGCCCCATGCCGCTGATGATGACATAGCGGCACAGGGCGGGATCGGAAACGGCATAAATTTTGAAAGTGTTGTTCTGCACCGAGCCGCCGTTCTGTCCAAAATTAACCGTAACTTTGGCGGCCGACCGGAAAGTTTCTAAACGCAAAGCCGACGGAAGGTTGTGCCGATAATAAACGTCATATACGGAACGGCGCATTTGCCAGCCGGTTTCGCTAACATAAAGCGTCATAGCGGCAGGCGGTTCGTAAAAATCGCGCAAACCGGCGGCGCGAAAATCATTACTGCGCGATTGTGACTGCAAATGTCGCAAGTCGGCGGCCAGAATGTTCGCTTCTTGTTCAATCAAAGCCTCGCGCCAAAATGTCAACGCTTGCGGCACCGTCAGCGCCGCAACAATACTCAGCAACGCCGCCGCCAAAATGCCTTCGATAAGGAAATGGCCGCGCTGGCTCATTTGCCGAAATCCCCGGCGACATGATCGTCCAAAGCGGCGCGGCGTTGTGTCGTACTGCCCACCGTCACATCCTTAATGGCATAACTCGCAGCGACAATTTCATGAGCGGTTGTTGAATTTTTCAGGCGGCACTTCCCTTTGGGCGGCAACGGCACGTCGTTGACGTATTCGGCAAGGTCGGTGACGTAAGTCGGCAACGCGCCGTTCTCCGCTTCGTACATGACGATGGCCGCATCCAAAGTCTGCAAGTCGGCCTGCACTTTGGCGGTATTGGCCAACTCCAACGAGGACGTGAATTTTGGCACGGCCACCGAAGCCAATATGCCGATCATGGCAATGACAATCACAACCTCGACCATGGTAAAGCCGCGACAATCGGCGATTATCGCCCGGGCGGTCATCTGCAAGTTACGACACATCGACACTTATCACCCCGTCCAATTTTTTCAAGCTGTCCACGACGATAATGCTCTTGACATTTTGGCGATTGTAAACCTCAAGTTCGATGTAAACCGGTGTCCCGCCGCCCATGTCAACGGCCTCGTCTTCGGCGGCCTTCACCTTTATGCCGCGCACCTTCAGGTGCAAATCCTCCAAACAATCGCTGATGTTGACGATTTGCCCGGGACTGTCCAAAGTATGAATCGTTATGAACAAATTATGTTCGTGCATGACCCATTCGTCAATGCGCGACAATGCGCCAAGCGTCATAAAAACCAACGCCGAAGTAAACAAGGCGGCGGCGTAATAACCGCCGCCGACGGCGATGCCGACTCCCGCAACCACCCATAAACAAGCCGCCGTGGTCAGTCCGGTGACGGTCAGCCCTTCTTTCATTATGGCGCCCGCACCCAAAAAGCCGATGCCGCTTACAACCTGCGCCACGAGCCGCGCCGGATCCGCGTTGGTCTTGCCTTCAACCACCGAATAAATATCCTGGCTCATAATCATGATGAGGCACGAACCCAAACAGACGAGCATATTTGTGCGCAATCCCGCCGATTTGCGGCGCGACTGTCGTTCATAACCGATTATGCCGCCCAATACTGCGGCCAACGTCAGACGAAAGAATAACTCCCCGTCGGAAATCATAGCCTCACCTTCTTCGGCGAATCCGTCAACCGCGAAAGAGAACATAAATAACTGAATTTTTCAGACCGGCGAATATTTTATCACCGAATATAGGCGAACGCAAGGAAAAGTTTGCGCCGCCCCCGACGCAAGCAAAAATCCCCCGCCGTTACGGCGAGGGATTTTTGCGTCCGGTTCCCAATATCAACTATTTCTCATGCGCGAAATACATCTTCGTCGGCGTCTGCATATGCAGTTCCTTTTGGGCGATCTCCGCTATGCGTCCCGGAGCTTTCAAGCGGGCTATCTCAACGCGCAACCGCTCGTTTTCCTGCTCCATGTTTTGCGCTCTGGTCTGCACGGCCACCAAAGCATAACCTCGGCTTGCGCTGATACCGCTGCTGACGGTCACCGCCATCGCAAGCGCGGCAAAAGCAAGGAACATCACCTGCGCCCGCGAACGTAACCGCGTATTAAGCACCGACATCGGCTTGTTGTCATTTTTTATCGCTTTAAGTTTAGGCTTGCGCGGTTGTTCCGTCGGTACTTCAACGGGTTCTCTATATGCTTCGCGCCCATATTCGTAGTCGTAGTCGTAATCGTAGTCTAAGCGTCTTGCGGCTCGTAATGCCACGGTTAAACGCCTCCTTTTCAGATCTTTTCGGCGACGCGCAACTTTGCGCTCTTGGCGCGGGCATTGCCGACAACCTCGTCAGCCCGTGCCGTTATCGCCTTGCCCAACAAGCGTAATTGCGGTTTATGCCCGCACACGCACACCGGGAAATTCGGGGGACAAACGCATCCCGTTGCCAATTCGCGAAGCACGCTTTTGGCAATTCTGTCCTCCAATGAATGAAACGTTATGATGGCCAGCCGCCCGCCCGGCTTTAACCGTTGGGCGGCGGCTTTGAAAGCCCGTTCCAATATCTTAAGCTCGTTGTTGACTTCTATGCGGAGCGCTTGAAAAACCCTCTTTGCCGGGTGTCCGTCTTTGGCATGAGGATTAACGCGACCGATAAGCGCCGCCAGCTCACCCGTCGTAGCGATGGGCGACAACTTGCGCTCGGCCATAATCGCCGCCGCCATACGCTTGGCCAAACGCTCCTCGCCGTATTCGCGAAAAATTTTGACCAACGCCGCCGCGTCGTAGGTGTTGACGACGTCGTAAGCCGTCAATTTGTCGCGCCTGTCCATACGCATATCGAGGGGCGCATCCTTCATGTAGGAAAAACCCCGCGCCGCTTCGTCAATTTGGCGGCTTGACACGCCCAAATCAAACAGTATGCCGTCGGCCAAATCAATGCCGACATCGTCCAATATGGCGGACAAGTCCGCAAAGTTGCCCCGTACGAGGCGTATATCGGCCTCCGTCAAGGGCTTCAATCTTTCGGTGGCATAGGCTATGGCCGCATCGTCGCGGTCAATGCCCAACAGTCGCCCTCCTTTAAGCATCCTCGCCACAAGGAAAGAATGACCGCCACCGCCCAAGGTACAATCAACATAAGTACCGGTGCTTTTTACGGATAACGCCGTCGTCACTTCCTGCGGCATTACGCTTTCATGGTAAAAATCCATACGTTGCCGCCTCTTTTTCACAATTTTTTCCGCACTTAATTTTCGGGAACCGATTACGTTTAGTTGTGACGTCATTGTCCGGCGAAAGTCCGACCCGCAAACAAATTTGCGGCCAAACTTCAACCCGTGCCTATATTTTATATCAAAAATTCGGCAATATGGCAATAGGAATTTTCAGCTATTTTTCAGAAAACTCTCCTGCTAATTTTTTTACGGCTAATTTTTTTCCCAGCCGTTGCCGGAAAAGAGCGGCGTGTAACTTATACGTTCGCGAAAAGATTTCATCGTGTCCTCCGTATGGAAAATCGGTACGCGCTCCACGGCATAAAGATTGCTGTCGCCGTCGGCGTTGCCGTATTTTACGGTAAAGGCCGCTTTGTACCCGGCGTCTTTCACCAAACCGGCAATGTGCAAATTGTATGCGCCCGTCGGGTAAGCCAAAAAATCGGCATCTTTGGCCAATTCCTTCTTTATGCGCTCCTTGGAGGCGCGAAGTTCCTCCTTAAGCGCTTCGTCCGTCAAATCCGTCAGCGAATTGTGGGTCTTGGTGTGGGATTCGACGCTTATTCCGCCGACCGCCATTTCCCGCAAATCATCCCACGTCACATAGTTCTTTTGTCCCACGAAATCGGTAATGACGAAAATCGTGGCGGGCAAATTTAATTGCCGCAAAATCGGGAACGCATTGGTGTAATTGTCCTTATATCCGTCATCGAAGGTAATGAGCACCGCATTTTTCGGCAGTTCCTTTTGCCCCGTCAAACCGTCATAAAATTGATTGATGTTAATAACGTTGAAATCGTTCTCAAGAAGGTACCGTAATTGCGCGGCAAAATCGGCGGGACTGACCGACAGGGAAATCGGCGTTTCGTCCACCTTATGATAATTGAGCACCAAAACGTGCGGCGCGTTCTTGACGCTTTCGCCGGAATACGAATATGTCGCGACGGGACGCGCCGCCTTCTCGCCGTTGGCCAAAAAAAACATTCCCGCCGCCGCACATAATACAACGATTAGCACCGCCGCCGCAAATCTCAGCAACCGTCCCACCTTCCTTTGACATCAAAGCTTTCCTGCACTTTAGCCAATATTGTCTCCGGATCGCCGCTTTTGGCCGCGCCGTGATTTATCAACACGACTTTGTCGGCATAACGACGAACGGCGGTCAGATCATGAGTGATTAAAATTACCGCCAAATCTTCCTTTTCGCGAAGCTCCGACACCATATCATAAAAAATTTTGAGTCCCGCTTCATCGACTCCCGACACCGGCTCATCTAACAGCAACAAATCCGGCGGCTTGGGGCTTATGGCCAACGCCAGCAACACCCGTTGCAATTCGCCGCCCGACAACGCCCCTAACCGACGATCAATAAGTCCCGCCGCATTTACCCGCGCCAAAATGTCGCTCGTCTTGCGGCGAAAGGCAAAAGGGATATACAGCCATGCGGGGAACTTGCCGCAGGAAGCGGCAAAGAGATCAAGCACGGTAATGGGCGCGTTTTTGTCGAAAGCCAACTGTTGCGGAACATAGCCGAAAACCGGTCGGCCGGTGCGCTTATTTGCGGCGTCCGTGTAGCTCAAAGTCCC
>CAJORE010000111.1 GCA_905236595.1 uncultured Selenomonadaceae bacterium
GCCGTGTTCGGCGGCAATTTGCGGCGTGTTGTCCGTCGAGCCGGTATCGACCACCACCATTTCGTCAACGGTGCCTTTCATTGTTTGAAGCCACTTTATAATGTTTCTTTCTTCGTCTTTGGCGATAACGCAAGCCGAAATTTTCATGGTATCTTTCCCCATGCTTTGATAAAGTACGGTAAACGTAACATTGATGAACAGTTCCTTACCTTTCCGCATGAAGGGCGGGGGAGAAATCCGGCGAACAAACAAGTTTGTCGCTTGTCGTCTAAAGTTCGCCCTTGTTTTTCGCCTTGCACCATTCGTTAAAGCCTATGGCATCTTTGGCTTTGGAGCCGCCGTCAACGGCTTTTTGAAAAGCGTCGCCCGCCGCTTTGAAATCCCCTTCGTTCAGTAAGCAACGCCCCAGTTTGTACCAAAATTCGCCGTCCATAAGGGCGCTGTTGTCGGGCATACTGACAAAAATCGGCAACAATGCGTGGAAATGTTCCTTCTCAAATATGTCGTTCGCCGCCGTCAGCATATCCCGTTCGTCGAATTCGGTGGCCAGGGCGGCATAATTGTTGATAACCTCGCGGGGCGCATAAATGCAAACTTCAATAAGCAATGTCCGATATGCGTCAAAGTCGTCCGCCGTCAGTTTGCCTTGGCCGTAATAGCGTTCAATGACGCGTTGCATTTCCCGTGGCAAAAGCTCCATCTCTAAGCGCCGCTCGGCAAGATTGGGGCTGTTTATGCACAAAATCGCCAGCGCCGTTTGCCGCATAAGCCGTAGGGCATGGTCAATGAGCAGGCGCGACGGCACATCGTTGGGCTTAGGCTCGGCGTCGTCATTCTTCCATATCGCCGGCAGGAGCATCTCCCATACGTCTTTGTCCGTCCCGTCGCGGTAAAAATTAAGCCCGCGAAAATAACATATCGCCAATGTCCGCGCCGTCGTTTTGGCCGCTTCGACATAGTTGCCCCCAGCCATGAGCGCTTCGTAAGAATTTTTCGGGGGATTGACGCAATACAAATAGACGGCGTTGCGGGGACGCTCATTCATAAATTGTGCCAAGAAGCGGCGATCGTCGTCGGTGGGGTAGATGTCTTTTAATGCGGCAACCGTCTGTTCGGGATTTAAATCGCGGGCAACGCCGAAAAAAGAGCTTACCAGTTCTACGTTGCGAGGTTCGGCACGCATACGCGTTAATAAAAGATCCGCCGCTTCCGCTTTTTTTCCTTGAAAATTAAGAAGCAACGCCCGTGCTGTTTTTACTTGGCCAATGTCCGATATTATCGTTGCTTCGTATTCCTTAAATAAGTCGGGATTGCTTATTTGGGCGAATATTTTTTCGATGTTTTTTTCTAAGCGCGCAAAATCGTGACGATGAATCGCCAACATCGAATCTTCCCACAAAAAATCCGGGTGATCCGGCAATGCGGCAAAAGCGCGGTCAACCGTCTTTTGCAATTCGTCGTCGGATTGCTTCAGCCCGCGTTGCGCTTTAAGAAGAACCCTGAATTGCTTGGCGAAAGCCTGGGTTAGCGTGCCGGCTTTTTCCGCGATGGCCAAGTTGGCATAATGTATGGCTTTGTCGTATTCCTTTAAGTTTAGATACGTTGTCGAAAGGTAGGTATAATGTTCCGGCGTTTCCTTGCCCGTGGCTTTTATGTCGGCAAGAAGCAGTTCCAAGTTCCGCCGGTTTTTGCGCTCGGTCAGGCTTTCGGAATAGCCGGTGTGAATTATTTCCAAAGGCGCATCCAAAATTTGCCACGGGCGCTTGCTGGGCGGCAATTCGATGGCCTCATGCACTCTGCCCTTATATTTTAGGCGCGGATTGCGCCGAAATACCCGTGTTTGGGTTGTGGTGCTTATCACGCGGTTGTTATTGTCAACGTCAATATTGCTCAAAATGGTTTCCACGGCAATGATGCGATGGTTATCGTGGATGCCTTCAAGCAAGGGACGCAAATGTTGTTGGGACGGCGGCGAAAAATATTCGTCGGCATCCAAAAAAGCCACCCAGTTGCCGCTGACTTTGCTCAGAGCATAATTTTTCGCCGCCGCAAAATCGCCGCGCCAGCTGATGCGAAAAACCTTGGCGCCCGCCGCTTTGGCGATGTCCACCGTTTTGTCCGTCGATCCCGTATCGACGACAATAAGTTCATCGGCAATGTTTTTTATGTTCGCTATCCAATTTACGATATTGTCCTCTTCGTTTTTTGTGATAACACAAGCCGAAATTCTGACCATTAAAAAGCCTCCGCCGGGCAGTAATATTTACGGTTATCGCCGAAAACTCCCCGTTATTATCGAAGATATGTGCGCCGACAGACACGCTATCGTCGCATAATTCATTATATTACACACATAAGGAAAGGGCAAGGGCAATTTGCCGGGCAACAGATTCGCAATTTCCCTTCACATTTCCCCAATAAATTTTAATTTAGGGGTTGACAAAGCAAAATTTCCGGCGTATAATGCCGAATTGTCAGCGCGGTTCACTAGCTCAGTTGGTAGAGCATCTGACTTTTAATCAGAGGGTCCCGGGTTCGAGTCCCGGGTGAGCCACCATGACGGCGCGTTGGTCAAGTGGTTAAGACACCGCCCTTTCACGGCGGCTACATGGGTTCAAATCCCATACGCGTCACCATTTTGCGGCC
>CAJORE010000112.1 GCA_905236595.1 uncultured Selenomonadaceae bacterium
AAAATGATATTTCCGGGCAAAATCGGCAAAGTGTTTTTGAAACCGCTCGCCGGAATATGTATAACCCGCCGCCGTGCTTAGTCCGGCGCCGGCGCCGATTAGGACGGCATCCGCATCTTTAATGGCCTTTTCCAAGCGCAAAATATCATTTGAATATTCCATAACATCCTCCCGTGCTTCATTTTAATTTCTTATGCAAGGCATCTCTAAAAACTGTTATTTCGCAGGTCGTTTTCGCAGTATAATTCGTATTTTTCACACCCTTCCTTCCGTCAACTCTTGGTACATCTTGAACAATTCCGCGACGCAGGCGGCCTCCGTCATTTTGAGGTCAAACCCGTAAGCGCGCATCACGGCGCGGTCGTTGGCTTGGTGGGCGCGGCGAAGTTCCGGCGGCATAAGCGCATCATTATAGAGCATGGCAAGAGGTGTTCCTTCGCTTTCTTTTCGCGCATTGAGTATAGCTTGAGCGGTGATTTCAATTTTTCTTTTTTGTTCATCGTCAGCGTTTACCCAAGGGAAATTATTGTAGACTATACTTCCCGAATAACGATAACGCATTTCCAAGCGACCGGCTACCGTTCTTAACCACGCGTTATGAACGTTTGACATTAAGACACCGAAGTGATAAAGCGTCGCGTTTGGCACAATAGAAAGCGCGTCACTTACTATAATATCCGGGGTCACAAAATCAACAGGAACATATTTTCGCTTTTCCGATGATACTCGCGGAATAACAAGACAGGCATTTTTCCCTTGAGGTACCGAAAAAAATTTATACGGTTGTTCGGATGATTTGCGGGTTGGCGCAGCGGAACTTTTTTGCCTAAATTCCCTTACTGCTTCAATTCGACGCATAATTTCTTTATTGTTGGCATAATCTTGAACAGGAACTTCATGTAACCAAAGGCAGTAGCGTAAAGGTACGCCATGCAAAAAATCTTTTGCTCCAAGATAACGGTGCAATAAATTTTTGTGTTGCGGATATTTTTTTATGAACTCTTTATATTCATCTTCGGAAAAAATAAAATTTCCGTCATCAGTAGCTTGATTGCCTTTTGTCATCTTTGGAACGTCGCACAAGGGATTACTTCTGCTTTCAACAAATACCGAAGGTGCGTCTAACACATACGGGCTGATATTGCTTGCAAGAAATTTGTTTTCATTGGCGAATATTGTTTTTTGCGTTTTAGGGTCGTTGTTTCCAAAGCCGATTATTACACAATGTACTTTTGCTTTGTCGTTACTCTCGCTATTCCATTGAAAAGTTCTGTAAGCAAAATTTAATTCAATGCTGTACCTTAAGAAAAGATTTTTCCATAATGGCGCAACTTGCTCTCCTTGAGTAATGCTATTGGTTGATACGAACGCGCAGTTTATATTTGTGTTTTGTATATATTCGGCGGCTTTATAGTACCACGCTCCGACATAATCAATGCTGTTTGATAATTTTATTTTTCCGAAAATATTTACGGCATCTTCTTTTTGTTCTGCCGTCATATTTGCCGCGCCCACAAACGGCGGATTCCCCATAATATAATTCACCCGTTCACGCGGCGCAACGCTGTCCCAATCAAGCCGCAGGGCGTTGCCTTCCACTATGTTGGTGTAGCTTTTTAGCGGCAGAAAATCCAAATCCATGTGAATTATGTTTTTCGTTTCTTCAAGGGTTTGGCTCTCGGCTATCCACAAGGCCGTCTTGGCGACGGTGACGGCAAAATCGTTTATTTCGATGCCGTAAAATTGCCCGATTGACACCTTTATGGGGTTGTCGATGCCGCCCATGATGATTTGTTCGCCCGTCAACTCGCGCAAAACCTCGTTCTCAAGACGGCGAAGGCTGATGTAGCTCTCGGTGAGGAAATTGCCGCTGCCGCAGGCCGGATCGAGGCACACAATGCCCGCCAGTTTGTTTTGAAATTCCTTCAATAAATCATGCCGGTTTTTTATGTTTTTCCTTTCCTTTATCGCGGCAAATTCGGCTTTGAGTGCGTCCAAAAACAGCGGGTCGATGACTTTGTGGATATTTTCGATGCTCGTATAGTGCATACCGCCCTTGCGGCGGGTCGCGGGGTTTAGGGTGCTTTCAAAGACCGCGCCGAAAATCGTGGGGCTTATGCCGCTCCAATCAAAATCGCGGCCGGCGCGGTTTATGAGCAAATCCAAAATTTCTTCGTCGAGTTGCGGAATCTCTATTTTTTCCTCCTCAAACAACCCGCCGTTGACGTAGGGGAAGGCGGCAAGGTTTTCGTTCATGTACGGGTCGCGCTCGTCTTGCGGCGTATTTAATGCCTCAAACAAGTCAATCAACGCCCGGCGCACGTTTTGCGGCTGAAAAGTAAGCAGATATTCTAAAAACATATTGCGCTTGCCGAAAATCCCCGCGCTTTCGGCGTACAGGCAAAACACCAGCCGCACGCACAGCTTGTTAAGGCTCTTTAGCGCATTTTCGCTCTCGGGGGCGATGTATTTCTTTTTCAATGCGGCATACAGTTTGCCGACGATTTCCCCCGCTTGCAAAGAAATTTCCATTTCCCGCTTGATGTCGCGGCTTACTTCGTTGACGAGAAATTGCAAACGGTAAAATTCCTTCGGCAAATTTTTTAGCAAGATTATCTCCGGCTCGGCTTGCGGGTTCTCCATGTCGTACACGCGAAACTCGGCGAAATTCGACGCCACAATCCAGCGGGGGCGTTTGCTGTACGGCAGTTCGGCGGCGTAGCGTTTCGCCTGTTGGTACGGCGTAAGGAATGTGCCGTCGGATTGCCTAATAGGTTTGGCCAGATCCTTCCCCAACCCTTTTTGCTCAATCATCACATGGGTTTTGGGAATTGTTGCGTCAATAAACGAAACGTGTCCCAATTTGACCGTATCCTCAAAGGTTATGAAGCCAAAAGGTTGCTCCACGCCAAACACCTGTTGCAAAAGCTCCAACCAGAAGGTCTGGGTATGTTGCTTTTCGTCACCTACGCCGTTCCATTTATCCGCAAAGGCTTTTGCCGCCACTTTCCGCTCCGACTCCTTCATCTCCCTCCGCAAATCCTCCTTCTTTTCGTTCTTATTCGCGGTACTTTTTGTCACTATGTTTCCTTTAATTAAGAGCCGTCTGTTCCGCTTTCAGCGCAACAGACGGCTCTTATCGGCTATATGCAATTTGCCGGGGAAAAAATCCGCCTTGTCAACGCATTGTTTCCACGGCATAAACGCGGCCTTCCGCTCCTTTGGCCAACAATGCCCCTTGTCCTTGCAAAATATCATCTAACGCTTGTTTTACCGCCGCGCCGTAATCGGGTGAATTTTTCACAAAACCGTTGATTTTCCCTTCGGCTGTCGCCCGTTCAACCTCCGCCAAACCATCCACCGAAAAAATCATTATGTCTTTGCCGGGCGACATTCCGGCCTCCGTTACGGCATCAACAGCGCCCAACGCCATATCGTCATTTTGCGCACAAATAATGTCCGCTTTGCCCTTGGTGCCCGCCAATATTTTCTTCGCCGCGTCATACCCCTTATCCCGCGAGAAATAACCGTATTCCTCGCCGATAATGTTATAATCGGTAATATCCGGCGACGCCAGCATGGCATCCAAGAAGCCGTTGCGTCGGCCTTCGGTGGCTTCTACCCATGGTATGCCGAGCAATATGGCGATATTGTAATTTTGGCCGTCTTTTTTGGGGGGCGCCGCCGCCTTTACAAAATCGTCCATCAGCTCAAACAATTCCTGCCCTTCCTTGTCGGCGTCGGATTTTATTTTTGTCGTTATCAAAGAATGATCGGCAGTATTGATACCGCGCTCAATGGTTATCACGGGGATACCGCCGGCGCGGCACTCATTCAGCGCATGATCCCACCCCAACGGTTCAATGGGCATCACAACAATGGCATCCACTTTTTGCCGCGCACAATAACGGACGGCGCGAATTTGCTCTTCGCAACTTTTGCCGCCGTAAAAAATCGTGTTGATGTCACTTTGCGCCAAAACAGCTTTTATCGAAGCAATGTTCTCGCGGTGCCAAGGGGTAGCCATATTTTCTTTCATGTGCACAAAGCCGACCGTGAGTGGGCGATGCGTCAGACTGTGTACTTCGGCATATTTCGCGACGACGGCGATAAAGAACGCCAACGCCGCCAATATCAAAAAGCCTTTTTTCATGACTTTAGTCCCACGGAAATTGTCACAGCAAAAGTTCATTGCGAGCGGCTACGGTCGCCGGATGCAACAACCCCTTTTTCGCGACGATGAATTTTATTGATTCGTCAAGCCCTTTTAACATCATTTCGTCCAATGTTTTCTCCCGCGCATAACGCCGCAGTTCTTCGACTTCCGGATATTTGCGGTTCGGCTCTATCATGTCCGCGAACCAAATGATTTTATCCAAGCGGTTCATATTGGCGCCGCCGACGGTGTGCAAAGCGATGGCTTGGGCAATCTTGCGGTCATTGACGCCGTAAAGTTCGGCCATGCGCCAAGCTCCTACCGGCGCATGAAGAAGGAGCGGCATTCTTCTTTCGATTTCCCCGTAAGCAATGCCCCGTTTATCGGCCTCGGCCAATAAATCTTCATTCCTGTACTCGCGTGCGCAATCATGGAGCAACCCCGCCAAATAAGCCGTGTTTTCGTCCTCGCCGAAACGCGCCGCCAAAAATGCCGCCGTATCCGCAACGCCCAAGCTGTGTTCGTAGCGTTCTTTCTTTAAGCGATCGGCCAGCATTTTTTTTATTTCGTCAACGGTCAAATTATTCACGGTACAAACCCTCGTTTTCAATAAACTTCGCCACTTCCGGCGAAATATAATAGCGCACGGAACGATTGTTTTTTATGCGGTCGCGAATCGCCGTCGATGATATTTCCAAAGCAGGCGTTTCCAAAAAAATTATTTTCTCGGCCAGGGCGCCAAAAGTCTCCGTGACCACCTTATCCGTAATCGGCACACCGGGACG
>CAJORE010000113.1 GCA_905236595.1 uncultured Selenomonadaceae bacterium
GGCCAACACGCTTTCCGCTTCGTTCACCATAAGCCCGCGCACGTCAATTTCCCGCGACACGTCGCGCATTTTTGCCACGCCCCATGACTCTTCGCCAGTTACCTGAACAGCAAAATTATCGACTTTCTTTTCCCGCGTCGCGCTTTCCGCCTTCTTGACCAAACGACAATCGGCGGCTTTCACCACTATTTTCATGGCGCCCAGCATCACCGCCAAATCTTTGCCGTTGACGTCAACCACCTCGCCGTTCTGATCGAGTTTGGTAACGTATACCGTATCGCCCGGCGCAATGGTTTTCATATCAATGCGCTTACCGATTTTTTTCGTCATTATGCCGGGCGCAACTTCGTCCAACGCGTCATTAAGCCGTCGTCGCGCATCACTTACGGCTTGGGCGCGTTTTATTTTGCCGTGGTCGTCAAACTGCTCTTTTAGTTGCTCGATAATCGCTTGCGCTTCGCGCTCGACGCCGCGCAATCTTGCGGCGGCCTTTTCCTTGGCTTTCCTTATGATTACCGCTTTTTCCTCATTGAGTTGCCGTTCTTTCGCTTCGGCGCGTCGCTCGGCGGCATCGGCACGCGCAAGTCGCGCTTCAATGGCGGCGGTTTTTTCTTCGTAAGCTTGCTTGGCGCTTTGAAATTCCTCCATGACGCTCGCAAAAGTCGTATGGTCGGTATGCAAATACCCCTTGGCTCGTGCCAGCAATTCCTCGCTTGCTCCCAAGCGGCGCGCCACGGCAAAAGCGTTGCTCACTCCCGGCACACCGTACTGCCAACGGTAAGTCGGCAAAAAAGTATCTTCGTCGAATTCGGCCGCCGCATTCTCTATGCCCTTGGTCGTATGTGCAAAAATTTTAAGCTCGGTATAATGCGTTGTGGCCACGGTATTTATCCCCTCGTCGGCCAGCTTTTCCAAAATCGCCGTCGCCAACGCCGCCCCTTCGGCGGGATCGGTGCCGCCGCCCAATTCGTCAAGCAACAACAAATCACCGCGTTCGGCGCGGGATATTATGCCGATAATGTTCTTCATGTGCGCCGAAAAGGTGGATAAATTTTGTTCGATGCTTTGCTCATCGCCAATATCGGCTTCGATATTGCGGCAAACGGCCAGCGACGAATCGGCGGCTACGGGAATGTACAAACCGGCTTGCGCCATAAGCGTCAAAAGCCCCAATGTTTTCATGCCGACGGTCTTGCCGCCCGTATTCGGTCCCGTGATTAAAAGGACGCTGTATTGTTCGCCCAAACGAATATCCACCGGAACAACGGTGGCCGTCGGCAACAACGGGTGTTTAGCCGCTTTTAGGTCTATAACCCCCGTATCATTTATATTGGGATATACGGCCGCCATTTCTTCGGCCAGCCGCGCTTTGGCGAACGCAAAATCAATTTGCCCCAAAATTTGTGCGTTATTGGCCAAAGCGTCGCCGTCTTTGGCCACAAGTACGGAAAGTTGCCGCAAAATACGGCGAATTTCCTGTTGTTCCTCAATAACCAGCTCTTTGACGTCGTTGTTCAACTCAACCAGTTCCAAAGGTTCCACAAACACGGTCGCACCACCGGCGGAACGATCATGGACAATGCCCGGCAACGCACTTTTGTATTCCTGTTTCACCGGCAACACATATCGTCCGTCGCGCACGGTAACAAAATCATCCTGAAAAAATTTCTTATTGCTCTCTTTATCGGCTATTGCGCTTATGCGCTCCTTGACGCTGTTTTCCTTGTAACGCCGTTCGCGTCTTATGCGCCTAAGTTCAAAGGAGGCATCGTCGCGCAATTCGCCGTGTTCGTCGATGGCAAGCGCAAGCTCCCGCTCTAATTGCCCCAATATTTCAATGCTTTGGGCTTGACCCTTCAAAATATCGGCAGACACATCGACAAGTTCCTTAAAAAATTTTTTCACGGCACGCATCCCCAGCATGGTGCTCAGAATGTCGGCCAATTCATTGGTATCAAGTGTGCCGTCGCGTTTTACCTTGTCTAACTGCGGACGTATGTCGCAAATGCCGCCCAACGGCGGCGAACTTTGCGCATAAATACGACAAGCCTCGCTCGTTTCGTCAAGTTGCCTCTGCACTTGCCGAAAATCACCGCTCGGCCAAAGCCGCATGGCCAAGTCCTTGCCCAAATAAGTTGCGGCGTAAGCGGCCAACCGCTCGCGTATGTTCGGAAACTCCAGCAAATTCAAAATGTGTTCGTTCATTCATTCACTCCACACCACGGAAATAATGGCCACGCGTTATGTCGGCACCCGGCGCATCGCCGATTGCCGTTTCCCCGCCCAACGCACGCTTATACAGACAAACGCGGCGCTTCGTCGTCAACGGATCGTCATAACGAGAATCAATCCGCAACCAACGCAAACCGGCGTTGCCGTCAATCAATTCGCCGATATGCTCAACCATGGCCAACCGCTTGCCGTTCAAAATATGCATTTGACAAAATTGATCCGTCACAATCGGGCATAAAATACCTTTTCTGTCCTTCAGAAAATAATCACCGTGGCGGCAAGGTGTTCCGCAAGCGTAGGTATTTGCGTATACCCCTTCGTTTTCTTTGCCCGCCGAATTTTTTGGCCGCGCCGATAAATAACTGCCCAATGCGCAAAATTTCGTTATCATAAGCTCCTGCAAACCGTCAACCACACATTCCAAGGGCAACGGACTTTCGGCGACAAGCTTTTTCACCTGTGCCAAAGTCAGTTCCGGCGAAAGAGTAACCCTCGCCGCTCCGCAGTCGTGCCAAAAACGTACGGTCGCTCCGTTGCCGACGATAAGCGACCAATCGACGCACACCGGGACATCCGTCAGCCGCTTTGCCAAACTAAACGCACCGATATTATGCACATATACGCCGTCACAAACGTCGGCGCTACGCAAAATATCCTCGGTAAACGCCAAACTGCGGTTATTCGTAATGCGCGGCGTCGCGAAATAAATCTTAGCCCCGGCATCATGCGCCCGTTGCGCCGCATTGATGTAGTCCTGCACGGTCAGCGGCGCATTTTTTTGCCCATCGCCGCCAAACAACACCGCATCCGCTCCGGCATTAAGCGCCGCCTCCGTCTGCGCCGCATTGTATACGCCGACAATCAGCTTAACGTCCCCCGTCATATCCGGCAAAGCGCTGTTTCCATCGCCAATCCATCGCCGGTCGGCGCATTGTACTGCGATATTTTCGCGATTGCCGACAAAAGCGGATCGCGCCGCCGCTTGCCGCTCGGCGTAACGCTTCAGCCGACGCGCCGTCAACGCAGCGACGGCACGGCGACGCACGTCGTTTAATTCGCTCACGGGAATCATTATGTTTTCGTCAACATCGGCAAAAAAATCCGCCAAGTAAAACACACTCGTCCCCAACCGTGCCGTTTGTTGCCGTATAATATCTGCCGTCAAGGAATGTTTCTTGGCCGGTTCCGCCGTAAAATCGGTCTGTTCGCTTACGGTGTTACCGTCTTCGTCGGTCAGCGTCAAAATCAACGGCTTGTTCAAGACGGCGGTAACATGAGCCGTGACCTTTATGCGCCGATAATCCTTCTCACCGAAAAACTGCCGCGCCCTTTCCGTCAAAACGGCATCAAACACCTTGAAAACCCGATCGCCCGCGTGCAATTTACCGGTTGCGGCAAAACAGACCTCATCGCCTGCCGTCGCCGTCTGCCGCGTATTGCCCTTGGCGTCGGTCAATTCGACAATTTTCGCCGTCACCCGACCGCCGACTTTAACCCAAAAATCCACTTCATCGCCGACCGTAAGCGACGCCGTCAATTTAACCGATACCCTTTGCGCGGCGGCATCATACTTGGTGACACGCCCCGCAATCAGCCCCCGATTGTTAGGCCGCAAATCGCTCATAACGGCACGCCGATTCTTCATCATATCGGCCTTGGGATCTTCCGTCAAAAAAGCGTGGGTAAAATCACGGTTAAACATCTGCGCCAACGCCGCCCGATCAGCGGCGCTAAAATAATCGGCGGCCAAAGCATTGTCAATGTTATCCAAATTGTTCAAAGCGCGCCGGTAAACGTCAACCACCGTCGCCACATATTCGGGTCGTTTCATGCGCCCTTCTATTTTCAGCGACGCCACACCGCTATTTACCAGTTCGGGCAAAATATCAAGCGTGTTTAAGTCCCGCGGCGAAAGCAAATACTGTCCCGCCGCCTTGCCATCCGCCGGAACCTCGCGGCCTTTTGCATCAACAATCGTATACGGCAGACGACAAGAACCGGCGCACCGACCGCGATTGGCACTTCTGCCAAAAATATGACTGCTCATGTAACATTGCCCGGAATAACAAACGCACAATGCTCCGTGCATGAACACTTCAATCTCAATGGGGCTGTGCCGGACGATATGCCGTATTTCCGCCAACGTCAATTCACGCGCCAAAACAACCCGCGAAAAACCAAGATCGGCAAGCGCCAAGACGCTGTTTAACGACGTTGCCGTCATTTGCGTACTGGCGTGCATCGGCAAATGCGGCGCGACTTTTTTTATCGTCATTGTTGCGCCCAAATCGGCAAGCAAAACGGCATCGACGCCTATATCATCCAAAAAGCGCACATACGTTGCCAGCTTTTTTAACTCATCATCAAAAATAAGCGTATTAACCGTGACGTGAACGGCAACCCCGCGCAAATGGGCATAGTTGACCGCCGCCTGCATTTCGTCGGCCTCAAAATTCGCCGCAAAAGCTCTGGCGCCGAAATTTGTTCCCGCCAAATAAACGGCATCCGCCCCGGCGTTGACCGCCGCTTTCAGCGCGGCAAAATTTCCCGCCGGGGCAAGCAATTCGATATTTCTCTTCATAACATTGTACCGACCGGTTTGGCGTCCCCGCCATTTTTCGGAGAAACCAAACCACAAAATTTTGGGGCTTTTAGGAAACACTGCATAAATGAGTTCGTGCCATTGCCGAGGGATTTTTTCGGCAGACAAGGAATGACGACGAAGCGTAGTGGTGCTA
>CAJORE010000114.1 GCA_905236595.1 uncultured Selenomonadaceae bacterium
GATCTCATTTACAAACAACTTGCGCCTACCGTTTTGGCGCAGGAGCAAGCTTGGGAGCGCATGAAAGAAAACGGCTATAACGGCTAAACAATGACGGTTTTTTTATAGACAATGAAAGAGTTGAACAAATTTCCATGAATGTTTTTGATACGCTTACGGAGCGTGGTTTTGTAGCGCAATGCACCGATGAATCAGCGCTTAAGGAGCTTCTTTCGAGTGAACGGGTAACTTTTTATATTGGTTTTGACCCCACGGCGGATAGTCTCCACGCGGGGCATTTTATCGCGCTTATGGCTATGGCGCATATGCAAAAAGCCGGGCATCGGCCGATTTGCTTGGTGGGCGGCGGTACGGGTACGATCGGTGACCCGTCGGGACGTACCGATATGCGGCGCGTTCTTACCGATGAGGCCATTGAACATAATTGCGAATGTTTCAAAAAACAAATTGCCCGGTTTATTGATTTTACCGATGATAAAGCGATAATGGTCAATAACGGCGATTGGTTGCGTAAACTTAATTACATTGAGTTGTTGCGCGAAATTGGCGCGTCGTTTACCGTAAACCGTATGCTCGCCGCTGAATGTTACAAAGCCCGCTGGGAAAAAGGATTGACATTCCTTGAGTTTAACTACATGATAATGCAGGCTTATGATTTCCTGGAATTGGCGCGGCGCTACGATTGCAAATTGGAAATGGGCGGCGACGATCAATGGAGCAATATAATAGCGGGCGTAGAACTTTGTCGTCGCAAAGAAAACCGAGTTGCATACGGCCTTACCAATAAACTGTTGACAAAGGCCGACGGACAAAAAATGGGTAAGACGGCCGGCGGGGCGTTATGGTTGGATGCCGATAAGACTTCGCCGTATGATTTTTATCAATATTGGCGCAACATTGACGACGCCGATGTGCAAAAGTGTTTGTCCTTATTGACATTCCTGCCGATGGAGGAAGTTAAGGAACTTTCAGCGCTGAAAGATGCCGCCATAAACGATGCCAAAGCCAAGTTGGCCTTTGAAGTGACGAAGATTGTCCATGGTCAGGATGAAGCCGCGAAGGCGCAGAAAGCCGCGACGGAAATTTTCGGCGGTGGCGGCGTCAGTGATGATATGCCGACTTTTGATGTTGCCGAGCCTGTCGGCAAAAAGTTGCTTGATGTATTGCTGGAGCAACAAATTTTTGCCAGTAAAGGCGAAGGACGGCGGCTTATCGCGCAAAGCGGGCTTTCGCTTAATGAGCAGAAAGTAACCGACGCCGAGTATGTTTTGCAAGCGGGTGACTTTGCTGATGGTGCGGCAGTTATCAAAAAGGGCAAGAAAAAATTTTATAAAATCGTAAAACAAGGAGCATAATAATGTCGGGACATTCAAAATGGGCTAACATAAAGCGTAAAAAGGGTGCGAACGACGCCATTCGTGCCGGTATAACCACGAAGATAAGCCGCGAGATAACGGTGGCGGTGCGTATGGGCGGTGCAGATCCTACGGGGAATATGCGCTTAAAGTTGGCGCTATCCAAAGCCAAGGCCAACAATATCCCCAAGGATAATATCAATCGTGCCATTCAAAAGGGAGCCGGCGCTACGGAGGGCGTCGGTTACGAGGAAATAACATACGAGGGCTACGGCCCGGCCGGTGTTGCCCTGATGCTTGATATTTTGACGGATAATCGCAACCGTACTGCGGCAGATGTACGTCATATATTCAGCAAGTTCGGCGGTAATTTGGGCGAAACCGGTTGCGTCAACTGGATGTTTAAGAAAAAAGCGGTATTTGTTGTCACCAAGGAAAATTTTGCCGATGAAGATGCATTGACGGAGATTGTCTTGGAAGCAGGGGCAGAGGATTTAACTGTCAGCGATGATGTCTTTGAGATAATTGCCGATCCTGCCGATTTTGATGCTGTCGAAAAAGCCCTTGCCGATAACAAGATTGAAACGGAGTCGGCGGAAGTGACGCAAATTCCCGACAATACCGTCGCCGTCAGCGGTGATGACGCGGCAAAATTAACGAAATTACTCGATGCGCTTGATGAAAATGACGATGTGCAAAATGTTTATGGCAACTATGAACTTCCCGAGGAGGAGGAAGTCTGAGTGCTGGTTTTGGGCATCGACCCCGGCACCGCCATTTGCGGTTATGGTTTTGTGGAATACGTCGGCAATCACCTGAGAAACGGTGAGTATGGCGCCATAACAACAAGCAGTAAGGCGCGTGTCGAGGATCGTTTGGCGAAAATTTTTGACGGAATTGACGGCCTTATAAAGAGTAAGCGCCCCGACATAATGGGCGTGGAGCAACTTTTTTTCAATCGCAACGTGACGACGGCTATTCCCGTCGGGCAAGCACGCGGCGTAGTGCTTTTGGCGGCGGCAAAGAATGACTTGCCCATTGTCGAGCAAACACCGCTTCAGGTAAAGCAAGCGGTGACGGGATACGGCAAAGCGACCAAAGAACAAGTTATATATATGGTGACAAAGCTACTAAATCTTGCCGCGCCGCCGAAACCGGATGATGTGGCGGATGCATTGGCGGTTGCCGTGGCTTCGGCGTATGTGGCGGGCAATCCCATTTGGCGAAACGGGTTATGAATATGATTGGCTATTTACACGGCAAGATTACTTATGTGTTCGCCGATTATTGCATATTGGACGTGGGCGGCGTCGGTTATCGGGTATTTGTTCCGGCGTCGACCGGGAATCTAATCAAAAAAGGCGATAACGCGGAATTTTTCATCCACACGGCGGTGCGTGAGGATGCGATTTTGCTGTACGGTTTTGCAACGAGAGCCGAATATGACACGTTTATGCTCTTGTTGTCCGTAACCGGTATAGGAGCCAAAGCGGCGCTTAATATGCTTTCCGGGTTACCCGTTGCCGAGCTTACGCGTGCCATTGCGCAAAAAAATGCGCCGCTTTTAACCAAACTTCCCGGCATAGGAAAAAAGACCGCCGAGCGCATTATATTAGAACTTAAAGATAAAATTTCCTTTGACGACGGTCATGAGGATGATTATGTGGGCGAGGGCGTCCGACCGATTGCGAATGATATTGTTACGGAAGCTACGGCGGCGCTGTTGGCGCTTGGGTACACACAAAACGAAATAACGCCGACACTTAAGCGGATGGCGGCGTCCGACACCGTGCAAGAGGCGATAAAATCGGCGCTTAAGGAATTGGCACGAAAAGATTAACTTATGGCACATTTTGATAATTTTGAAGGCATCGACGATGTGGCAGGGGAGCGGGTTGTGTCGCCGGACGGCCATGACGCTGATGAATGGCAATACAGTTTAAGGCCGCGTCGTCTTATCGAATATATTGGTCAGGATAAAGTAAAGGAAACGCTTGGCATATATGTTAAAGCGGCGCTCAAGCGCAAAGAGGCGCTGGATCATGTTTTGTTGTACGGACCGCCGGGATTGGGTAAGACAACGTTGGCCGGCATTATCGCCGCCGAGATGGGCGTAAATTTTCGTGTTACGTCGGGACCGGCTATTGAGCGTTCCGGTGATTTGGCGGCGATATTGACCAATTTGCAGGAGCGGGATGTTCTTTTTATTGATGAAATACACAGGCTTTCGCGTAACGTGGAAGAAGTCTTGTATTCGGCGATGGAAGATTTTGCCCTTGATATAGTAATCGGTAAGGGGCCGGCGGCGCGGTCGATAAGGCTTGATATTGCGCCTTTTACGTTAATAGGAGCAACGACGCGAGCAGGTGCGCTTGCTCCGCCTTTGCGGGATCGTTTCGGCATTATATCGCGACTTGAATATTATACTCCGGCGGCGCTAACGCTTATCGTTACGCGGGCAGCGGAAATTTTGCAAATTCCCGTCGAAAAACAGGGAGCGGCGCGTATTGCTGCACGCGCTCGCGGTACGCCGCGCATAGCCAACCGTCTGCTTAAGCGCGTACGGGATTTTGCACAGATTGAAGGCAATGGCGTAATAAATGTTGATGTGGCTGACAAAGCATTGAAGATGTTGGAAGTCGATGAGTTGGGGCTTGATCATACCGATCGGCGATTGTTGACGGCAATCGTGGACAAATTTTCCGGCGGTCCGGTCGGGCTTGAAACATTGGCGGCGGCGATAAGCGAAA
>CAJORE010000115.1 GCA_905236595.1 uncultured Selenomonadaceae bacterium
AATAAGGAGCATTACCATGTCAAACGACAAACCGATTACGCGGCCGCGCCGTCTGCGCAAAAACGCCGCCATTCGTGCCTTGGTGCAAGAAACCAAGATAAGCGCCGACGATTTTGTTTATCCGATATTTGTCATACCCGGCAAGGACAAGATTGAACCCATAGAATCCATGCCCGACTGCTTTCGTTTGACGGTGGACAACGCCGTCAAACTTGCCGAAAAAATCGCCGGCTTGGGCATCCGTGCCGTGGAAATTTTCGGTCTGCCCGAATACAAGGACGAATTCGGCTCGGCGGCCTGGGACAGGGAAAGTCCCGTACAGCGTGCGCTGGCGGCTATAAAAAAAGCCGTCCCCGAACTTTTGCTGATCGGCGATGTTTGCCTTTGCCAATATACAAACCACGGTCATTGCGGCAAATTGACCGACGACGGTTATGTCGATAACGACAAAACTTTGCCGCTCTTAGCGCGGGTGGCCGTTAGCCAAGCGGCGGCCGGAGCCGATATAGTCGCCCCTTCGGATATGATGGACGGACGCGTGGCGGCCATTCGTGCGGCGCTTGACAAAAACGGCTTTTGCAATACGGCGATAATGTCCTACGCCGTCAAATATGCGTCGGCGTTTTACGGTCCCTTCCGCGATGCGGCCGACAGCGCTCCTTCTTTCGGCGATCGAAAAAGTTACCAAAGTGATCCGGCCAACGCCCGCGAAGCATTGAAGGAAGCCGCCTTGGACATCAACGAGGGTGCCGATATAATCATGGTAAAACCGGCGCTCAGCTACCTGGACATCGTGCAAAAAGTCCATGAGCAAACGAATTGCCCCATTGCAACGTATAACGTCAGCGGCGAATACGCCATGGTAAAAGCGGCGGCGAAAAACGGCTGGATTGATGAGCGGCGAATCGTTTTGGAAGAACTCACGGCGATGAAACGCGCCGGCGCCGATATAATCATAACTTATCACGCCATCGACGCCGCTCGTTGGCTTATGTCAGCTTGATAAGTCCAACGTGAGGTAAGCCCATGCTTGATGCCGTAAAAAAATATGTGGCGGAAAAAAACATCGAGGATCTTAAATATATTTTTGTCGATGCCTTGGATCTTGATCCGGAATTTCGCGAGTACCGCGAGGACTTTGAATACGTCAAGAAATTCAATATGTTTGAAAAACACATCGACTTAACCGCCCTAAGAACGAATCCCGCCGAATGGGACGGTATGTATTGGATTCGCCTCAAAAAAGACCTGCAGAAAAATTTTTCGTGCCGACGCATGGAACATATGATCGACGTCGCCAAAGTAATTTTTGCCGATGAAATCGCCAAAGAACGCGCCGCTCGCGGCGAAAGCACCGTGACGCCCGCCATGCCGTCCAACGCCGCCGCAACCCCATCGCCCGCGTCAAAATCCGCCGAACAGCCGCCCGAAAATCCTCCGTCCAAGACCGACGTTGCAAACGGCGGTTACGTTGGCTCCCTTGGCGATTCACGGGGCGACCGGCGATATTCCGTCACGGTCGAACAAACAAAATCGCGGATAATCTCCACATCGGGACTGGCCAAACCGGTGCCGCCCCCCAAAAGCGCCGCTATCTCGTGGCAAATTAAATTTGCCGTGTCGGCGGCGGCGATATTGACAGCCATATTGATTATAACGCTGAAATAAAAAAGCCCCCGCTTACTATGCGGGGGCTTTTTTGTACGGCAATTCGATAACGTTTATTCCGGCATTTCTTATGCTTAAAATTTCGGTTGCGTTACCGCCTTCACAAGTTATCAACGTATCAATTTGGTCTATCGAGGCCGACAAAAAATTATGCTCACGGCCTATTTTGGGCGTGGCGGTCAAAACATACCGACTGCCGACGGACGAACGGCGAAGCATCATTTCGTTGACGGCCGTCTCCGCCAGAACCGACGTCGTCAACCCTCCCGTGGCGCTTATGCCGCCCACGCCGATAAAAACTTTGTCCGCCGTCACCCGCGACAACGTCGCCAACGCAAAATCACCGACCAACGAATGACGACGATGCAACTCACCGCCCGTCAAGATTATCGACACTTTGTCATCGTGGGGATAATTGACGCAATCGCCGCAACTGGTAAAAATGATAACTTTTTTATCTTTTATGTAATCAAGCAACAACAACGTTGTCGAACTCGAATTCATAAACACCGTATCGCCGTCGTCGATTAACGAAGCCGCATACGCGGCAATCACGTGCTTTTGTTCACCGTCGGTCAAGGGCGCGGCAACAATCGAAGGAACATCCTCGTCCAACAATAAATTTTCTTTTATAAGCTGCGCCCCGCCATGAAAGCGCTCCACAATATGACGAGCGGCAAATTGATTCAAATCACGACGAACAGTCGTCGGTGACACGGCAAGCTCCCTTGCCATTTCATCTATGCCGATAGTCTTTTTTGATTTCAACACACTAAGCAAAGACTGCTGTCGGCGCAAAATTATGCTTCTGCTGTTTTTCACAAGAACCGTCCCCTTCGTTTACCTATACGGGGAATTTATGACCGTTTGCCGTCATTATAACGTAAGACGGCCGTTAATGCAAGCGTATCTTGAGCGTAAAATTGTTTTATGCACGATTGCTCCCAAACAATGCACAAAAAAAGCCCCCGTGACGAAGGCCTCGTTTATCTCCGGCAATTTTATCGCCGATTTATGCTATGGCGTCCCCAATGTCTGTTTTGCGTCGCCGTCGGCCGCACCAAAGGCACGACCGACGGCAGGCAAACATGACTTTTTGACGATTGCCCGTTAGGATTAGTTTTTCTTTCTAAAGTCGTTCATAAACGCCGCCAAACGTTCGCAACCTTCAAACGGCATTGCGTTGTATATCGAAGCGCGCATACCGCCGACGCTGCGATGTCCCTTCACGCCGCCCAATTTATGTTCCAAAGCCTCGGCCACAAATTTCTTCTCCAACTCCTCACTCGGCAAACGGAACGTAACGTTCATCAGCGAACGGCTGTCTTTGTCGGCGTGACCCTTGTAAAATCCGTCCGAATTGTCGATAGCGTCATAAACGACCGACGCTTTTTTCTTATTGCGCTCCTGCATCGCCGCAAGTCCGCCGTTGTCCTTAATCCACTTGGCGACTTTGCCCACGGTGTAAATGCAAAAAGCGGGCGGCGTATTGTAGAGGGAGTTTTTCTTTAGGAAAGTGTTATAGCGCAACATCGTCGGAAGCGTTGCGGGGCTGTTTTCTATGAAAGATTTTTTGGCCACAACCATAACCACTCCCGCCGGTCCCAAATTCTTCTGCACACCGGCATAAATCAAACTGAACTTGCCAAAATCAAGCGGCCGCGACAACATATCGCTGGACATATCGGCAATCAAGGGAACCTCACCGGTTTGCGGCACATAATGATATTCCGTGCCGTAGATTGTATTGTTCATGCAAATGTGCAAATAGGCGGCGTCAGACGTTAATTTTATTTCGTCCTGCGTCGGAATGTGGCGATAGCCGCCCTCTTTGCTTGAGGCGGCTATCTCGCCGACGCCCAAAATTTTTGCTTCGTCGTAAGCGCGCTCGGCAAAATTGCCGGACAAAATATAATTGCCTTTGTTCGCCGCGGTGGCAAAATTCATCGCCACCATGGCAAATTGCAAGCTGGCACCGCCTTGAATAAACAGCACGTCATAATCATCGCCCAAATTCATCAGCGTTAAAATATCGGCCTTGGCGGCATTATGCACTTCGTCATATTGCTTGGCACGATGACTTATTTCCAAAATCGACATACCGCTGCCGTTAAAATTGAGCATCTCGCTTTGCACTTCGCGCAATACTTCGACGGGAAGTGTCGCCGGCCCCGGATTAAAATTGTAAATCCTGCCGTCGGTTAATTCTGCCATGCTAAATCCTCCGTTTCCGAGTATATGTTTTCAAAATGTTCCCAAGGTTACAACGTTGGCGTTTTGTCCGCTTATTCAAGCGACACGATTTTTTTCTTCAACACATACACCAACGCCTGTGTGCGGTCGCTGACATTTAATTTGCGGAAAATGTTCGTCAAATGGTTCTTGACGGTCTTATCGCTTACGCCAAGGGTCTTGGCTATATCATGATTGCCGAATCCTTTGGCAATACAGCGCAATACGTCGATTTCACGACTCGTAAGACGGAACGCCCGCCCGCGTCGCCACATGGCTTGCGCCTGCTCCGTTACGTTTTCGGGGGCGACATCTTCGCCGCCAAAAATGCGTTCGTAGAGCGAAGGATATATAAAGGTATCGCCGTCGTTGACGGAACGAATGGCGCCAATCAAAATCGAAGGCTCCACATCCTTTAATATGTAGCCCGCCGCGCCGTACTTGAGCATCTCCAACACATAACTGTCGCTGTCGTGAATGGTGAGCGCGATAATTTTTGTGGTGCATTTGGCAGACTGCAACGCCTTGGCAACTTCAATGCCGTTTAATTCGGGCATATTTATGTCCAAAAGCAAAACATCCGGCTGCATAACGAGTGTCCTCGCCAACGCCTCTTGTCCGTCGGCGGCTTCGCCGATAACTTTTATATCGTCCTCCATTGTCAAAACACGCCTTATGCCTTGACGCAAAAGCGCATGATCATCGGCGATCACTACCGTTACCGCCATCTTGCCGTCCTCCTTCTGCCGTATGTGCCGTCAAAAAAATCATAATCTCCGAATCGCTCTTACTGCGTTTTTCGTTGCGAAACAATGCGCCGAACAAAGGAATATCCCCCAAAAAAGGAACTTTCGTAAAGCTTTTGGCCTCTTCACTGCCGATAAGCCCGCCGATAACCATTGTCTCGCCGTCCTTCAAGCGGACGGTCGTATCCGCCGCCCGGTTCTCAACACGATAAGCGCGCATTTCCGGCACATATACCGGTGAACTTACCTCCGTGTGGACATCGCTTGTTATGAAGCCGTCATCATTTACGCGCGGCGTACACCGAAGAATTATGCCGACTTTTTTGTATTCAACGGAGCTGGTTGCCGTTGTGTTCGTCGCCACCGTTTTCGGCACGGGAATCTCACCGCCGATATTGATTATCGCCTCTTGCCCGTTAAGCGTAACAATGTTCGGATGCGAAATCATTTTCGCCTTGCCGTCGGTGATAAGCGCGTTTAACTTCGCCTCGTAATAAAATTCGAACGGATAGCCTTCCGGCCCCTTGCCGAATTGGATAATGCCGGGAATCGCGCCGTTGCCGTACGAACGGGTCACCGTTGTGCGCGGCACTTCATAAGTTACGGTGTGACGCGTGCCGTCGGCATCTTCGATTACCCGCGAATGTGTTTCATAATCCGTTTCGCGTTTCGGGTACTGCGGCAAACTCGACCAACTCCATTCGACGCCCAAATCCTTCGTCGCCGACTTATCAAGTGCCATTACTTTCGCCTCAAGCGAAATTTGCCGCGCCGGAATATCAATCTGCCGCAGGATACGCTCAACGGTACCGGCTTCCGTCGGCGTTCCGTACAACACCAACGTGTTGGTCGCCGCATCAATGGCAATGCGCGGATCGTTGACACTCGTCGCAACGATTTTGCTTGCGGCTTCGTCGTTTTTACCAAG
Source organism: uncultured Selenomonadaceae bacterium (assembly GCA_905236595.1). Classification (GTDB taxonomy): domain Bacteria; phylum Bacillota; class Negativicutes; order Selenomonadales; family Selenomonadaceae; genus CAJORE01. The sequence continues at coordinate 5,575 of CAJORE010000115.1, forward strand.
CGCGGCGCCCGATCGGCTCGTGTCGCCGTTTATCCCCAATGTCTCCCGGACAACGGCTAAAATATGCGCCGGATTGGCATACTTTATCGGAAATGAACGCGCCTGCCGCAACATATTCCCCTTGGCCGCAACCACTATAAACAAACCCGGGGCACGTTCCTCCACCGTCAAATTTTTCACCGCCGCTATGGCCGACAAAATATCTACCGGCGCCATGTCCTTTAAGTTAAGAGATATGGTTCCCGTTATTTCGTCGTCCAAAACGACGTTGAATTTGCCAAGCCGTGCCGTACTCAATATCGCTTGCCGTACATCCAAAGCCGAACCCGTCAAAGACATTGCCTCCGCCCGAGCGTCAAACAAAAACGAACCGACAATGCCCCATAAAATCATACCGCCCGTTACAAGCCGCCGTTTATCCACGGGTCATGCTCCTTTATTGCGTAAGTTCCATTTTAATTGTCCGCCCGTCTTTTTTCAGCGTCACCGAAGTTGCGTCGATAAATAACACTTCGTAGCCGACAAAACTTTCACCGACGGCCAACGTCGCCGCCTTATCACCACAGCTTAATATGGCCAAACACATATTTTCGTCGGCGGCTATCCCCGTAAGCTTCGGCAAAGTATCGTCGCTTTTGGCCGCGCCAAGCATCGGCACCGACGGCAGAACCCGCGACGCCGATGCCAAAGACGGCGGTTGCGCTTTGGGCAATAATTCGGCGATATTGGCATCCTTTATATCCTCGGCTTGTAACCGTTGTCGTGTTTCGTGCTCCTCGGTAAACGGGTTTCGCAAATCCTGCGGCAAATTCGCGTCCTCCTCCGCAACCGGCACGGCGCGATGTTGCGGAGGGGATTCCCGTGCCACGGGCGCCGCCGCCGAATTTACCGCCTGCTCCTCGTTTTCTTGCGTACCGATGTCAAAAACAAAAAATATCAGTATCGCCAGCGTCGCCAAAAAAAGTACGACCGCCCGCCGCTTGCTTTCTTCAGACCCGCCCCGCTCGTCCATTTAGCCCGTCTCACAAAAAACGCCGCAACCGAAAAAGCCGCTGCGTGGCTTCTCGTTGCGGCGGGGCAATCTCCGCACCGTAAGGAACCGTGCTTTTAACCGCCCGTAAATAATCGTCAATGTTTTTGCCAACCGTGCAAACTTTTTTAGCAACTCCATTCATTGCCAATCAAGCTTGCCATCGACAATACTTATTTGCTTGCCTTAAGCTCTTGAAGCTTCGGCCCCATAATGCGTTTATAGGCTTCGACGCCCGGCTGATTAAAGGCATCGACGTTTGAAAGCTCGCCTTCGTAAGCGACGGACATAGCCAACATATAGAGCAATTCGCCCAAATGATACGCATTAAGCTCGGGAAGCGTGAAGCACGCATTAAAACGTTTGTTGGACTTTAACGCATCGGCGTTGCTCTGCCGCGCCACTTCCAACGCCTCGCCCATGGTAACCCCCGCGATGTCGGAGAGTTTTTTCGCCTGCGGGAAAACATCGGGAATGACAAGATCGTTCGCCCACTTGGCAATTTTCACGAACTGCACAACTTTGTCCAGTTTGCCTTCTTGATGCTGTTGCGTCTGAGAATGCATATCCGTCGTGCCGACGGCAACCAACGGCGTCCGACCGTAGCAAACTTCCTTGCCGTCTTTGTCGAACTGTTTGCCCAAAGATTCGGCCAAAAGCTGAATATACCACTCGGACACGGATTTGAGATAATCGCCGTAGGGCATCATGACTTCGATGTCGCGACCGTGTTTCTCCGACGCCGCAAATTTTAACGCCGCATTGAGCATGGCCGGATTCTGCCAAATATCATCGTTTTGGCAAGCCTTATCCATGTCCTTGGCGCCGTCCAAGAAAGCCTTGATATCAAAGCCGATGCAAGCGGCCAGCGTCAAACCGACCTCGCAGAAGATGGTGAAACGACCGCC
>CAJORE010000116.1 GCA_905236595.1 uncultured Selenomonadaceae bacterium
ACGCAGTATGCCGGAAAAAGACCCGGCAAGGGTGCGGACGAATTATGCAGTGTTTCCCTAAAGCACCGAAAAACATTTATCCGCCGTCATGATTATGCTATGATAAAAACCGGCAATATTTTTTCGGAAAAATTCCGGCAAATTCCAAGGAGACAGCATAATGAAAAAACTTCGCGGCGGCTACACCACCGGCGCCTGTGCGGCGGCAGGCGTAAAAGCGGCGCTGATTACGATAAACGAAGGCACCGCCCCCGCCATGGTCAAGCTGACGGCACTCGACGGCACCCAACTTGCAATTCCCATAGCGAAAGTCACCCGCGAAAACGACACGGTAACCGCCAAAGTCGTAAAATTTTCCGGGGACGATCCCGACATCACCGACGGGGCGACAGTAGTTACAGCCCTTTGCCCGTTCACGGCTACGGGCGAAAAAGTCCCCGACGACGAAATAATATTTTGCGCCGGCGAAGGTGTCGGCCAAGTAACCAAACCGGGGCTTTCCGTTCCCGTCGGCGAACCCGCCATAAATATGGGACCGCGAAAACTGATCGCCAATGTTTTACGCGAAACCGGCGGCAAAGCAGGCGGCTTTTGCGTCACCGTCGGCATCGAAAACGGTCGGGAACTTGCCAAAAAAACGCTAAACCCGATCTTGGGCATCGAAGGCGGATTATCGGTTATCGGCACCACCGGCGTCCTACGTCCCATGTCCGAAGAAGCGTTCAAAAATTCGTTGACGGTGCAACTTGACGTAGCAAAAGCCTCCGCCTGCTCACAGTTAATCCTCGTGCCCGGGAAAATAGGCGCGGACATTGCCGCCCAACACAATTTGCCCGCCGCCGCCGTAGTGCAAACCAGCAACTTTGTCGGCTTCATGCTCGAAGAGGCCGTGGAACGCGGCTTCACCGAAATTTTAATCTTGGGTCATTTGGGAAAGCTTGCCAAAATCGCCGGCGGCTCCTTCCACACCCACAACCGCGTCGCTGATGCACGCATGGAAGTAATTGCCGCCTACGCCGCCGCCAACGGCGCCGCAAGCGCAACCGTCCGGCAAATTCTGCAATCGTCAACCACCGAAGAGGCGCTGACAATTTTGCGAAAAAACAATCTCGCCGCCGTCGTTTGCCAAGACTTGGCGCAACAAGCGCAAATCCGCGCCGAACGATATATTTTCGGCCAAGCCCGCATCGGTGTGGTCATCGCCACTTTCACCGGGGAACTTTTGGGAATCAGCTCGACGGCCAAGGAACTGTTCGGGAATAAGTTTTGATTTTTGCGTATTGCCGCACAAAAAAGCCCTCCCCGCTCCAATCAAGCCGAGAGGACTGCAAAAATTTCGTCTAAATTTCCTCCGTCAAATACCGCGACGGGTCTACGGATAATTCATGAATGAAATGCAACAATTCGATTCCGGTAACCACCAGCTCCACGGCATGATCCTGCCCTTCCGCCAAATCCATTTTGACGGGCGCCGGCAACAATTTGCCGTTATGATCGGCAAACAAACAAATCATCGGCGTTTCCGTGCGACCGAATTCGCATTTTGTCACCACGCCGAACCCGTAAATCGTCCGCAAAACCGTACCGACGGGATAAATTGCCACGTTATTGAAAAACAGCTTCAGCATATCCCGGTCAAATTGCCCCTTGTTGACGTTCATCATGATATTATAGGTGACGGACGGGGTGTACGCCTTTTTGTAGGGACGCTCGCTGGTTAAGGCATCGTACACATCGGCAATGGCGACGATTTTGGCGAAACGGTGGATTTTGTCCCCCGTCAATCCATAGGGATAGCCGCGCCCGTCAACGTGTTCGTGATGCTGGGCGGCAATTTGCGCCAATACCGCCGGTTGCGGCAAAATGTGTCCCATCTCTTTTATGCGCCGCGCCCCGTCCAACGGATGCGACTGAATGACGGACAATTCATCGTTGTCAAGCCGCGTATTCTTGTTCAAAATGTCGGAAGGCACACGGATTTTACCGAGATCGTGAAGGAGCGCCCCCAACGTAAGCAAGCCCAAGTCCTGCCGCGTGTAATGGAGCAACAAACCAAGCATGGCCGCCAGTATGGCTACGTTTACGCTGTGGGCAAACGTGTAGGTGTCATGCAAACGAATATCCGTCAGCTGAACGAGGTTCTCCTTGCGAGCGATAATGTCAAAAATTATTTTGTTCGACACGTCCTGCATGGCGCCGGCATCAAGTTCACCGGTTTCTTCGACGCTGCGAAACGCATCATAAACCTTCTGAATCGCGCCAATACGCGTATCTTCCTGTACCAAGTCCTCGGGCGGCTTAATGATGCTGTTGGGATCGCCGGATGTGACGGTAACGGTCGGAATACCGATTTTAATCAGCTTTGTTATATATTCTTCCGTCAAAGGTTGTCCCTTGACCAAATAACTTGCTCCATGCTTGTTGTATATGCTTTGGGACACGATCATGCCCTTTTTCAACTTCTTCACGGGAATCTTGAGCACAGGTTTCACCCTTTTCGCGTAAATTCGTAAAATTCCGACGTTTCGCTTACGAAGCGGTTATCATAGGCAAAGTGCGCCGAATCATAGCTTATATTACCTTATTGGCGCCAAAAAGACAAGGGGATAATCAAGTTAAAACAACTCCCGCGCTTTTGCCATATCCGCGTCGCGAATGACACTTTTGCCAACGGTAACGAAGTTAGGGAAACACTGCATAATTCGTCCGCACCCTTGCCGGGTCTTTTTCCGGCATACTGCGTCATTCCTCCTCAGCGTAGCACCACT
>CAJORE010000117.1 GCA_905236595.1 uncultured Selenomonadaceae bacterium
AGCGACCGTAAGTGCCGGGAGCAGACGGCTTTTCCGTTGGTTGCGGTGCTTTTTTGTGACGGTGCAAAGCCCCCTCGCCCCCGTCAAGCAAATATGTTATAGTATGCAGTGTTTCCATAATTGCGGTGGTCAAGGAGTTAATTTTTATGAGCAGATTTACGGTTACATTGGCATTGGTGACGGCATTGACGGTGAGCGTGCCGCCCGTCGGGGTTGCCGATGCTTTTTCCGTGGCGGCAAAAGATGCCAGAAATGATTTCGGCATTGGCGTCGGGGTCGGGTTCCCGACGAACACGCGTGCCGGGTATTCGTCGGCGGAAAATTATGCGGCGATAACCGTTGACAAGATTATCGAAGAATTGACCGTCACCGAAAAGGGCGGCCGGTTGAAAATGGAGTTTAAGGTTACCAACAACGGCGACACGCCCTTTACCGTCGAGCATAAAAGCGGCCGGGAATTTGACATTGTCATTTTGGATAAAAACGGGGTGACGATATGGCGTCAATCGGATGGCGCCGCTTTTACGCAAGCGTTGACCGCCAAGACCTATCCCGCCCGCGAGGCCGTCATATATACCGCCGAAATCGAGCGCAAAGCTTACCGCAAGATAAGGGACGACGCCGTTCTCGTAACGGCATATTTGACGGACACGCCGTATACGGTTTCGACTTATGTGCCGGATGTCGTTAAATCCTCCGGCGCTTCGGGCGGCACGATAATCATAGGCGGCGGGAAAACATGGTAAAAATGGCGGATTTTTTTACGGGAGCGGCGGAGGCGTTTCGTTCCGTCCTGGCCGCATTGAAGATTATCCCGGCCGAAGATGATGCCGTTACCGAGAACGAAGTAAAGGATTTAATCGAACAGGGAACCAGCGACGGAACCTTTGAAAAAGTCGAACAGGATATGGTTGACCGTATTTTTCGTTTGGGCGATCAGACGGCCTACAGTTTGATGACGGCGCGGACGCAGATGCTGTGGCTTGACTTGGCGGACAGCCAGCGCCATAATTTGCGGCTCATCGTCGAGAACGACACCGAGGTGTTTCCCGTCGGGCGTGAGAGTTTGGACGATTTTTGCGGCATAATCTATGCCAAGGAAATATTAAACGCCAGCTTAAAACGCGAGAGTCTCGATCTTGAACGCTTTGTCCATAAGCCCATGTGTGTGCCGCGCTCCCTTGAGATTTTCCGCTTGCTGGAAAAGTTTCGCGCCGCCGGGGTCAACGAAGCCATGGTTCTTGATGAATACGGCGGGGTCGTGGGGTTTATCACCATTTACGATATTATGCGGGAGATTTTGGGCGAACCCGACGGACAAGAGGCGCTTGTCAAACTGCGCGACGCGAAATCATGGTACATTGACGGGCTTACGGACGTGGACGATTTCAAAGAGCGCTTTGACTTGGCGGAGGAAACCCTGCCCAATGAAGAACGGGATCATTTTCAAACGGTGGGCGGCTTTGTGACATCCCTGTTCGGCTATATCCCGAAGGTCGGCGAAAGCGTGGTGTTTACGCCGACGAAGGGCGAACAAAGCTTGCGGTTGGAGATTGTGGCCATGGACAGGGCGCGAATTGATAAGGTTTTGGTGCGCCGCGAGGAGAACAAAGACTTTGCCGCCGAAACTGCCGCCAAGTAAAAGGCGCGGGATTTTGGCGCTTATGGGACGTGGTCGCTTGACAATACCAAGGCGAACACGGCGGCGGCGCCGCTCTGATGCAAAATTTTGGCGCAAGCCGTAAGGGTTGCCCCCGTGGTTAAAATATCATCGAGGAGCAAAATGTTTTTGCCTCTTACCGTCGCGCCTTCCGGCAACGCAAAGGCGCCGATTAAATTTTGCCGACGCTGGGCGGGGTTAAGATTAAATTGCGGCTTGGTGGCCTTCGGACGCGATAGTAACCGCGCTGTTGTTATGCCGACTTTATTAAGGCAGTCGGAGAAAATCACTTCCGCTTGGTTAAAGCCGCGTTTGCGTTCGCGAAGCTCGTGAAGCGGCACGGGAACGGCAATTATATCGGCGGGGAGTTGCCGACGAAGGGCGGTTAAATGCGAATCGGCCGCTTGCAGAAAAAAATGCACTTGCCGTCGGGCGCTTGTTTGCCGTTCATATTTTAGGCGGTGGATTATTTTTCGCAGGCCGCCGCTGTATTTGCCCAACACAAAAACGCCGCTTAACCCCGTCAAGTTTAAGCGGCGTACCGAAAGAGCCGAAGCGATACACGACGGACACCACGCATCGGAAGCGGCGACAAACTCACCGCATAACGGACAACGCGGCGGAAAGAGGAAGTTTAACAGCGCCGTGCCGATGGTTGTTATTATGTTCATCAGTCAAACATATCCCGATCGCTGATTTTTTCAAAGAAGCCGCGTTTCTTGTTCTTCTTCGCCCAAGCCATCACCGCCATCAATACGGCGCCGCCTATGCACCGTGCTTTGTCCGATACGGCGAAACATTCGCCTTGGCGCATGGTGGGGTTTATCTCGGCAATTTTTTTACCCTTCTTTATAAATGAACCGTCACGCAAAATGCCCCGCAAAACTCCGTCCAAATGAGCCGCCACCGTCACCGAACCGTTCGGCGTGTGAATTATCGCCAATGGTTCGCCTTTCTTTACCTTGTAGGAAATATGGTGCAGGGATTCCACCGTGCCGTCGATGGGCGCGAACAACAAATGCTCGGTGTTGGTGACGTTGCCGACTTGGCCGGCAGCGTTGTCGCGTCGCGAAGCGTAGCCCTCGTAGACGATGCGCCCCAAGTTGTAGCCGCGCATGGTTTCGATGACGGCGTCTACATCCCGCCCGGCGCAAAAGCCGGGACCCAAAGCTATGGTGTGTTCGGCGCAGCCCTTGGCAATTTCATGCCGTTCGGCTCCCGATAAAATGGCGTCCAAGAGGATTTTGGGCGCCAATTTTTTTATGCACTTGCCTTCGGGATCAATGAGCATGGCCAGCTCGTTGTTTTTTAGGAGATGTTTGGCTTCGTCAAGGGAGGCGGCCAAGTGGCAAGTAACCCGCTCCACGGTTTTTTGTCCGTCGTGGGCGGCATCGGCAAAAGACACTTCGCGCCGCGTCGAAGTGGGGTTTTCTTTTTCAAGCAAAAGGACGCGAAAACCGGCGCGGAAAAGATAGAGCGCCGCTCCCGTCGCCAGTTCGCCGCCGCCTTTTATGATAACCAACCGTTTCATAAGTCGCTCCTTTTTGAAATTGCGCGTTCGTAACAAAGCGTTTCCTTGGCAACGAACGCAAAAATAAATGTCGGTCAGCTTTTTGGTTTTCCGCATCTTTCGGGCGGGGAAACCGGCAACCGAATTTTTTTCGTTTATCGTAATTATGTGTTGCGGCATATTGCGCCGTTAAGGAAATACTGCATAAATGAGTTCGTGCCATTGCCGAGGGATTTTTTCGGCAGACAAGGAATGACGACGAAGCGTAGTGGTGC
>CAJORE010000118.1 GCA_905236595.1 uncultured Selenomonadaceae bacterium
CTAACATCATTAGGGGTGCAGGGGGCGAAGCTCCCTGCTGGGGTCAAGGGGCAAAGCCCCTTGTGGGTTTGGGCGAAGCCCAAAAAATATAGTTTTTAGAGATCCCTTAAAAGCGATGTTGAAAGCCTAACGAAAATCCTACCATGTCATAGCCGGGATTGTGTTCGCGAGAGCCGTTCGAGGCGTGGGCAAGCATATAGCCCAAGCTCAGTGCGTTCGCGTCGGTGTAGCGATAGGTGAGACGAGGGCCGATGCGCCACAAAAAGCCGAAGGGACGACCGCCGGCGGGGTGGGTTTTGTTGAAGAAGCGCAAGCTGCCCGAGGCGTCAAGGTCGGCATAAAGTTTGCCGGAAACGTGTTTTTCCCAGCGCATGAGAAATGAAGGACCGACGCCCACGGCATCGCCGCCGCGCCTCCGGCGGGTTTTGTCGTCGATAATGTGGCCGTCGGCAACGGAGAAGGTCAGCCCGCGGTACAGCGACAGAGCGTGGATGTCCTTGACTTTTTCGTAGACGTGAATGTTATAGTTGTCAACATAACGCCGATCGAAGAAGCGGTGATCCAAGTATTCGATTTGCACCTCCGTGGCTTTGGTGAATGTCTTTGGTTGTGCGTAAGGCGCGAGCGCCGCTTCGTCATTGCGGACAACGGACGGCGTTTCGCCTGCGGCGGCGGCTCCGTTTTCGGCGGTGATGCTGGGCGACGAATGTTTTGCATCTTCGCCGCGAGTAACGGCGTTGATTACCGTCGGTTCGGCGTTGACGGGCGTTTCCTGCGCCGCAACCGTATTTGTAAAAAACGTTGCGCCGAGCACAAGCGCCGTTAAGGTATGGGCTGTTTTCGGGCGGAAAGAATGGCGGCGCTTGTTTAACGCGGCGCTTGGCCAAACGGGAAGTTTATTTTTCATTAACGTGTCAGCTCCGTGGTTGGGAAGGGAAAGTTTTATCGTTGGTCGTCTTTTGTGCCGACGGCGCGAAAACGGGATTTTGCCTTTTGCCGTAAGGACGGCTTTTTGTTTCATTCGTCACGGTAAGGGAAAATCCTTTTGCCTTTCGGGGGTGTTTTTGGTTGCGTCGTCGCCATATAGTGCCTTGACTGTTATCGGCAAATTATATATCATTCATGCAGAGAGGATAAAAGCTATGACTGTTCATAAAATCAACGGTTCGCGGCCGACGCTTGCCGACGAACCGGCCGCTCAAATTGGCGCGGCGGCAGACAACGGTACACTTGGTTGTTCGGGCGATGCGATTATTGCCGTTGATCCGGGCAAGGACAAATGCGGCATGGCCGTGCTGGGTGCTGACGGCGTTGTCGGGTGGCAAGGGATAATTCCCACCGCCGAGCTTACGGCGAAAGCAACGGCGTTGTCCGTCGAGTATGGCGTGAAAGTCATCGTCATGGGCAACGGCACCACGAGTAAAAGGGCGTGTGCGGAAATTACCGCCGCTTTGCCCGATATTGCCGTCGATTTTGTGGATGAATTTAAGACGACGGAACTTGCCCGCCGCGATTATTTTGCCGCGCACCCGCCCAAAGGGTGGCGGCGACTTTTGCCAAGGGGCTTGCAAGTGCCGCCGGTGCCGGTGGACGATTATGCCGCCGTGCGGTTGGGACGAAAATACTTGGCCAAGGAGATACAGCGATGAATGATGCCCTGCGTCCTTCGTGGACGGAATATTTTTTGGATATAGCCAAGGCGGTCGGCCGGCGATCGACGTGCCTTCGCCGCCGTTACGGCGCCATTATCGTCAAGGATAAAATAATCGTCAGCACCGGCTACAACGGTGCGCCTCGCGGTGAGACAAACTGCATTGACGACGGCTTTTGCGAACGCGAACGGCTTAAAGTCCCCAAGGGGCAAAATTATGAATTGTGCCGTGCCGTTCACGCCGAACAAAATGCCGTTATCAATGCCGACCCCGACAAGATGAAGGGGGCGACCGTTTACATTGTCGGGTTCAACGCCGACGGGACGCTTGCTTCGGGCAAACCGTGCCTTTTGTGCCGTCGAATGTTGGTCAATGCCATGGTGGAAAAAGCGGTTTATCTTGAAACGGACGGCAGCGTAGTCCAATGTGCGCCGCAAGACATAACGGATTAAGGAAAGCTCTTCATGAAGAAATACCGCATAACTCCCGCTAAACGCGACTTGCTTGGCGAGCTGTTAAAAGGTTCGGCGTTGCCCGAAAGGGAACTTAATAAATTGACAAACGCTTGTACCATTGAAGAGGTTGTGGTGACGCCGCAAATTCCGCGTTGGGAAATAGTGTTGCACACGGAACAGCTTATCGAAGATGCACTTCTTGCCAAAGCCGGCGACTATATCAAAAAAAGTTGCAACGTAACCGAAGTAATAATAACAGATGCCGCCGTAACCGACAAGGCGGCGGCCGATTCCGGCGAAGGGGCAACCGCGCTTGATGATTTTGCGCCGACGGGTGATGCCGCCTATGATCCGCCGACGGATGCCGATTTTGCGGCGCCGACGGATTTTGAATACGTTCCGCCGAGCGATTTTGATTATGTTCCGCCCGGCGACGATGATTTTATGCCGCCTCCCGAACCGGATTATGCGCCGCCCGTGGAGCTATCGCCGCCCAAACCCCATGCGAAGAAAACGGCGAAGAAAGACGGCGAATCGAGCGGGAGCCAAGGCGATTATGCACCGCCCGTGGAACTGCCCGCCGAAGTTTCGGCCAAGAATTTGATTTTCGGCAAAAGCACGGCCGGGGAAATCACCGCCATCGGCGCTATCGAAGGCGAGATGAAAAGCGTTGTTGTCAAAGGCACCATCGGCGAAGGCGAAAATTACGGCATTAAGACCCGCGAGTTTCAAACGGGCACCAATCTGCTTAGCTTCGGGCTGGCCGACGATACCGACGGCATAAGTTGCAAAAAGTTTTTCAAGCAGAAGGAAAAGGACGAATTCGCCGAAGTCGTCAAAAAACTTAAAGGCGGCGAAGAAGTTCGCGTAAAAGGCAGCGTTCGTTATGACACTTACCAAAACGAATATGTGCTTTTTGCCGACAGCTTGTCGCTGACGGAGAAAAAAGTCCGCAAGGATACGGCCGAGGTAAAGCGCGTGGAGCTTCACGCCCATACCGTAATGAGCATGATGGATGCGGTTATGACGGCTTCCCAGTTGGTGACGCAGGCCGCCGAATGGGGCATGAAGGCCGTCGCCATAACCGACCACGGGGTTGTGCAAGCCTTCCCCGACGCCATGAATGCCAAAGCCAAACTGAAAAAAAGCGGCAAAGACATCAAGGTTATCTATGGTATGGAAGGATATTTGTCTACGGATTTGGCGGAGAAAAGTTCGTATCATATAATTTTGCTTGCCAAAAATTCCGTGGGGCTTCGTAACCTTTACCGCTTGGTGTCCCTGTCTCATTTGCGCTTTTTCGGGCGGCGGCCGCGGATTCCCAAAGAGTTGCTCAAAGACTACCGCGACGGGCTTATCGTCGGTTCGGCGTGTGAAGCCGGCGAACTGATTCGCGCCATAGTGCGCGGCGACAGCGAAGAAAAACTCATTAACATCGCGGCCTTTTACGATTATCTTGAGATTCAGCCGTTGGGGAACAACGCCTTCTTAAAGCGCAGCGACAAATTCCCCGCCATAAAGACCGACGAAGACTTGATAAACGTCAATTTGCGCGTCGCCGATCTTGCCAAGAAACTCGGCAAGCCCTTGGTGGCTACCTGCGACGCGCATTTCATGAACCAAAATGATGCCATATATCGCGCCATTTTGATGGCGGGCAAGGGCTTTGATGATGCGGATATGCAACCGCCGCTTTATTTCCGCACGACTGATGAGATGCTTGACGAGTTTCCGTATTTGTCAAAAGAGGATGCCTATGAAGCGGTTATAACCAATCCCGGCAAAATAGCCGACATGATTGATGACATAAAGCCCATTCCCGATGATCTTTATTCGCCGGCCATGCCCGGCGCTGCCGAAGAAATTCGCGCCATGAGTTACAAAAAGGCGCGGGAGCTTTACGGCGATCCGTTGCCGAAAATTGTCGCCGATCGCTTGGAACAGGAATTGACGCCCATAATCGGCCACGGGTTTTCGGCGCTTTATCTGATCGCGCAAAAATTGGTGGAAAAATCAATGCGCGACGGGTACTTGGTCGGTTCGCGCGGCTCGGTCGGCAGCAGCTTTGTCGCTACCATGACGGGCATTACCGAAGTGAATCCTTTGCCGCCCCATTATCGTTGCGCCAAATGCAAACACACGGAATTTGTGCAGGACGGTTCGGTTGGTTGCGGTTATGATTTGCCGAACAAAAATTGCCCGCAATGCGGCGAAAAGATGATTAAGGATGGCCACGAGATACCCTTTGCCGTGTTCCTCGGTTTTGACGGCGACAAAGTCCCCGATATTGATCTTAACTTCTCCGGCGTTTACCAGCCGACGGCGCACAAGTTCACGGAGATAATGTTTGGCCGCGACTTTGCGTATCGTGCGGGAACCATTGCCACCGTCGCCGAAAAAACCGCCTACGGCTTTGTGATGAAATATTACGAAGGCAAAGGCCAACGGAAACATCGCGCTTTCATCGAAAAGCAAGCCAAGGGCTGTCAGGGCGTAAAGCGGACGACGGGGCAACATCCCGCCGGCATAATGGTGGTGCCGCGGGATATGGATATTCATTTTTTCACCCCCGTGCAACACCCCGCCGACGATAAAAGCAGCACCACCATTACCACGCATTTTGATTACCACTCCATAAGCAGTCGGCTTGTCAAATTGGATATTTTGGGGCATGATGATCCGACGATGATTAAAATGCTTGAAGATTTAACCCACCTTGACGCGAAGGATATTCCCTTTGACGACCCGGAAACCCAATCAATTTTCACGTCGCCCAAAGCCTTGGGCATTACCGCCGAAGAATTGGGGACGGATTCCGGCGCATACGGCATACCCGAATTTCGCACCGGTTTTACGCGGCAGATGATCGACGATGCCAAGCCGGATTGCTTCAGCGACCTTGTGCGCATATCGGGATTTTCCCACGGTACGGACGTGTGGTTGGGAAACGCCCAGGATCTTATCAACAACGGGACGTGTACGCTAAAGAACGCCATATCGGCTCGCGATGACATAATGGTGTATCTCATGCACCACGGCATTGAACCTTTGTTGTCCTTTAAGACCATGGAGAATGTCAGAAAAGGCAAAGGCATTGCACCCGAAGTCGTCGAAAAACTACGCGCCGGCGGAATCCCCGAATGGTACATAGAATCCTGCCAAAAAATAAAATACCTCTTCCCCCGCGCTCATGCCACGGCCTACGTTATGATGGCGTGGCGCATAGCCTATTGCAAAGTGCATTATCCGCTGGCCTTTTATGCGGCGTATTTTTCCATTCGCGCCGATGAGTTTGATGCCAACGTCATAGCCAAGGGCAAAGATTACGTCAAAGGACAGCTTGATGCCTTGGAGAAGAAGGCCAAGGAAACCAAACTTGACGTTAAGGAAAGCGGCACGCTGATTGTTTTGCAGTTGGCATGGGAGATGTATTTGCGCGGGTTTGCGGTGCGCCCCGTGAGTTTGTACGAATCGGCGGCGTTTAATTTTCAAATCATGCCGGACAATACGCTGTTGCCGCCTTTTGCGGCGCTTCCGGGCGTCGGACCATCGGCGGCGGAGGCATTGGCGGAAGCCGCCAAAAAGGGTGAGTTTTCCTCGGTGGAGGACATACGGAAACGCTCCGGCGTGAACAAAACCTGCATCGAAGCGCTTACGGTCAGCGGCTGTTTGGCGGGTTTGCCGGAGAATGATGAGATAAGTTTGTTTTGATTGATATGACAAGAGAGAATAAAAGAGCCTTCAAGGAAGGGATGCGCGACGGAACGCCGATTGCTTTGGGTTATTTTGTCGTTTCCTTCACTTTGGGCATTGCCGCCAAAAATGCCGGGATGAACGCCTGGCAAGGTTTTTTGGCGAGTTTGTTTAACAATGCGTCGGCGGGGGAATATGCGGGCTTTACCACGATTGCCGCCGATGCGCCCTATTTGGAAATAATCGTTATCACGTTGGTGGCGAATGCGCGGTATCTTTTGATGAGTTGTGTTTTGTCGCAAAAATTTGCGCCGACGGCTTCCGTATGGCACCGAATTGCCGTGGGTTTTGACGTGACGGACGAAATTTTCGGCATTACCGTTGCGCGCAAAGGC
>CAJORE010000119.1 GCA_905236595.1 uncultured Selenomonadaceae bacterium
CCGCCCAAACACGTCGCCGCACCGCCGAAGGGTTCGATCTCCGTGGGGTGATTATGGGTTTCGTTCTTAAACATGACGAGCCAATCCTGCATTTGCCCGTTCACGTTGGCGGTAACGTGAATACTGCAAGCGTTTATTTCCTCGGACTCGTCCAAATCCTTAAGCAAGCCTTCCTTGCGCATGACTTTCATGGCAATCGTCGCCAAATCCATGAGGGTCACATCGCGCAACTTGCCACCGTAAATTTTCTCGCGATCGGCAAGGTAAAGATCATACGCTTTGGTTAAGACCTCGTTGTAATAACCGGGATCAATATCCGTCATGTCGATGGCCGTCCCGAACGTCGTATGCCGACAATGATCCGACCAATAGGTATCAATAACCCGCAATTCGGTTTCCGTCGGAGCACGGTGTTCCGTATCGCGGAAATATTTTTGGCAAAACGCCAAGTCGTCTTTGCTCATGGCAAAGCCCGCCGCTTCATGAAACTTCACCAAAGCCGCTTCATCGGCGGCAAGGAGTGCCTCGACCGTTTCCGTCGGCTTCGGCGGGTCGATTGTGAGCGCAAGGGACTTTGGTTTTTCCGCCGCCGCTTCGCGACATTCAACGGGGTTAATCAGATATTCCTTTATCTTGGCGAACGCCGCATCGTCAATTTTGCCGACCAAGACGTACACGACGGCACAGCGCACCGTCGGGCGTTCCTTTTGCGTGATGAGTGCGCAACATTCTTCGGCGGCGTCGGCACGGTTGTCAAACTGCCCCGGCAAATACTCGACGCAAAAAGACCGCGAATTTTTGAAATCGGGCAAATTTTCTTCGTACAACGTATCGACGGGCGGTTCATAAAACACAACGGGCAATACCTCGCGATATTCCTCGTCGGTCAAACCTTCAACGTCGTAACGCACAAAAATGCGCACGGCTTTCAAGTCCGTCAAACGGAATGTTTCCGTTAAATCAGCGCAAAGCCACCGTGCGGGAATATCAAAAAAGCCCTGCCGTTTTTCGGCATAAATCCTGCGGACGCTCATGCTTTTTCCTCCAATAGTGTTACGGGGATTTTAACGACGGCTTTCGTCACCGGTTCACCCGGCTCATCAACGGCCACGCAAGGACGGTGCACGTCGTCGGGGTACAATACGGCGAAGTTGCCCTTCATTAAAATCAAACTGCTCTCCGGCACAAGCTCTTTGTAAAAAACGATGTCCCGTTCGGGGTCATAAGGCGTAACTTCCTTTAAGTCGGGACTTAAAGGACACCACCCCAAACATTCTTCGCCCTCAATAATGTACTGCACATCAACGTATTTTATGTGCCGTTCGGGTCGGCAATCCTTTGCCGCTTTCGTATGATACCGATCAAGATTAAAATATATACCCGCCGAACCATCGCTGCCCGGTAGCACAACCTCATGACGTCCGCCGGGCATGGCGGAAAAATCTTGTTCTGCCAAATATTTTAAGACCGCCAAAATTACATGAGGATATATATTGCCGTTTTCACGGCTTTCGGCGGCGCTACCGATAAACATGAATTTCCCCTCCCGGTAAGCTAAAGTAAGCAGCCTCCAAAAAATCACTTTTACGATCCGAAAGTTACGGCAAACGGCACCGCGCAAACGGTTGTCAAAGATGCTCCAAAACATACGGGCGCAATAAATCATCAAAACATCCCTATAGGATAATCCCGCCCGAAGGGGCGGGATTATCCTATAACCAAACGCTTTTCTTAAGGAAACGCTGCATAAATGAGTTCGTGCCATTGCCGAGGGATTTTTTCGGCAGACAAGAAATGACGCAGTATGCCGGAAAAAGACCCGGCAAGGGTGCGGACGAATTATGCAGTGTTTCCTTAAATCACAATCTTATCGAAATCCGCCACGCTCCGCAAAAGATTATCAATGGCCTTCATCATCGCCAACCGGTTGCAACGGACTTTTAAGTCATCGTCCATAACCATGACTTTGGCAAAATAATCATCAATGGGTTTGGCCATAAGCGTCAAATTTTCCAACGTTTCGTCATAATCGGCGGCCTTCATTATGTTTTGCGAGAGGTAGACATCATAGAGAATTTCTTCCTGCTCTACGCGGAACAAATCGCTGTCAACGGGCATATTTTCGCCCTTGCCGGCAATGTTGCCGACGCGGACAAAGGCTTTTAGGACATCTGCCGCCGCATCCGTTTGCACAAATTTCGCTACGGCGTGGGCGCGCAAAAACACATCATAGGGATCGTCCACGTTAAAGAGCGCCGCATCCGCCACATCATAGCGAATATTCTCTGTCTCAAGCACGTTTTTGAGCCGCAAGCGAATGAACTCCGCCACGTCGTAGTGCATTTTGTTTCGAGCGGCGAGGTCTTCGATACCGTAAAGTTCCATGGCGAAATTAACCATGTCGCTCAAAATAATGTGCCATTTGGCTTCGATTAAGGTTTTCACCAACCCCAACGCCGCCCGCCGCAATGCAAAGGGATCCTGCGAACCGGTGGGGATTTTCCCCCGGCTGAACGTGCCGACGATGGCATCCATTTTATCGGCAATGCTCACAATGCGTCCCGCCGTCGTTGCGGCTTGAGCGTCGCCGGCAAAACGCGGACGATAATGCTCGTCAATGGCAACGGCGACGGCTTC
>CAJORE010000120.1 GCA_905236595.1 uncultured Selenomonadaceae bacterium
GTTTTTGCGGCGTCGCCCGTTATGTTCGTGTTTTCCACAGCGGCCAATGTCATGCTGTCGCCGGAATTCATGGCGACGCTTCCCGCTCCCGATATGTGGACGCCCGCGCCCGATTCCGACGAACTTAGATCCGTGTTCGTTTGGCCGGAATTTTTATCGCCGTTGGCGGCGTTGTTGGCTTCGTTGGTGGCGTCCGAAACATTTTTCTTTTTCTCGTCCTTCTTCTTTTCTTTGCCGGAAAACTTGTCCGTGACTTTCTTCGATGCCCAATCAACGGAATCCGGCAAATATTTAAGCATCGGTTCGGCTTTGTCGCTGATGAAGTTACTCGTTGATTCAAAAGCTGTCTTGGAGTCGCTCGAACCCGCGCCTTCGACGGCGACGCTGTTGACCGTGCCGCTCGTATTTGCCTTGACGTTGATGTTGGTCGCGTTTATTGTGCCTTTTTCGTTGTTCGTGGTTTTCGTGCCGACCACCTTGCCATAAACGGAGGTGTCGGATTTGCCTTCGGCCGAAGCGACATTTTTGGCCATGGTGTGCGCCACGGTCGTTCCCTTGGCAATTTTTTGCGCCGAATCGCCGTCGGCGGAATTGACGGCAACATCGTTGCCGTTGTCGGCAATCATCGCGATGCTGTTCGTGTCATAACCAATCTTGGTCAGCCCCGCGCCGATTTCGACGTACGAACCGCTGCCGCCCAATGTCATGCCGCCGGTCACACCCGTTACCGTGCTGTCATTGGTCGAGGTTACGTTGAGATTTTTGGCGGTGAGCGTCGTTTCGTCATCAAGAATGACGACGCTGTTGCCTTCGCCATTCATGATATTTACCATGCCGGATATGCCGGCCGTACCCGATTTTGACGAACCGTAGACAATGCCCGTCTGAATCATTTTGTTGTCGGCGGTGACGTCGATTTTATCGTTGCCGGACAATATGGCGTCCTTGCCGACCAATACCAAGCTGTCGCCGGCAATATCCTGCACGGTGACGGAGCCGCCGATGCCGACGGTGCTGTTTTGATTGAGCGTCAAATGCGGGCCGCCGTTACCCGTTATGGACACGGTGTTTGTTTTCGCATTGGCGGCAAGAGCGGCGTTGCCTTTGGCAACAATGTTTGCTCCCTGGCCGACGAAGGCGGCGGCGTTGTTCTTTAGCGCATCGACGCTGACGGCTCCCGTAAGGCCGAGTTTATTGCCGCCTTCCTGTTTGGTGTCCGCAATCTCGCTTAATACATAATAATTGGAGTATTTGGCGGGGTCGGACAACAACACGGCTTCGCTGATTAAGTTTTTCAGACTTTTTTTCAGATCTCCACCGGCTTTTTCCGCTTCCGTCTGCAAGGTGCTTAAGTCTTCGTTAAAGTTGAGCGTGCTTAAATTGGCGATGGTCTGTGTGGTATCGCCGGTGAAAATGTTGTTCCACTTGGACTTGATGTTGTCGATGGCGTTTTTCGGCACGGCGGTGATGCCGTCCCAAGATTTTTCGAGCTTTTCCCACGCCGCGATGACACCGCTGACGGCGTCTTTGCCGACATTGTAATAAAGAGTGGCGTCGGTGTTTACGGCCACATCTCCCGCCGAATTTATTTTGACGTTGTTGTTGGCATCGCCGTCGTTACCGGCTATGGTGACGACGGCATTGTTCTTTATCGAATCCACCAACACGGCGGCATCAATCATTACCGCCGTGCTTTGTTTGTCTTTTTCGTTTTTCGCCGCGCTTTTGGCCGTCAATCGCAAGTGGTCGATATGGGTGTTGGCGGCAATGTCAACGTTCGGCGCAACGTCTTTGCCGTCTTTTTTGCCGCCTTCGTGAGTGGTGAGGGTTATTCCCTTGGCCACGGTAACATTGGCGTTGTTCTTTTGGTTAAATACGCCGACGCTGGCGCCGGGTTTCACATACTCGCCGATTTTGCTGATGATGCCGGAACGTTTGCTCTCTTGCTTTTCTTCTTTCTTTTGCTGGGTTTTTGTCGGATCCTTGGTGTTGGCGGAGGAAGAAGGAGCATCGCCTGTGGCTCCGGCCGAAGAATTGGCAGACGTTTGTTCACCGCTGTTGCTGTTGTTACTGTTGCTGTTCGCTCCCGATTGCTCGGTGCCGCTACCGCTTGACGGAGCCGGTGAAGAATCGTTGTCGGCATTGTCCGAACCGGCCTCCGTATTCGTCGATGTCGCTGTCGGCGCCGCATTGTCGGCGCTTGACTCATTGGCTGCCGGTGCGGCGGATTCGGTATTGGCGACGTTTTCTTCGGCTTGCGTGCCGCTTGTCGAAGTTTGCCCTTCGTTTACCGCCGTATCGGCATTGGTTTTTGCCTGTTCAAGAGCTTTATTCTGTTCGGCGTCCTTTTTGTTTTTCTTGTCGGATTCCTTGAAGGGATTCTTGAAAGAGGGGTCGTTCGCCGTTCCCAAAGTGCTGATTACCGAAATGTCATCGGCCTTGACATTGTTTTCGGCGTTTATCGTAATCG
Source organism: uncultured Selenomonadaceae bacterium (assembly GCA_905236595.1). Taxonomy (GTDB): domain Bacteria; phylum Bacillota; class Negativicutes; order Selenomonadales; family Selenomonadaceae; genus CAJORE01. The sequence continues at coordinate 2,471 of CAJORE010000120.1, forward strand.
CACCCGCATCAATATTCTTGGCGACGTTGACCGCCGCATTGCTGTTGTCGTTTACGACGGCGACGGCCGTGGCTACGACACCCGTATCCGGCACCGTCGTTTCGATTCCGACGTTTACCGTTTCGGTCGAAACGGCTTTGGCGGAGAAAGCCCCGTTGGCTGTTATTGTATTGGCATCGGCATTGGCTGAATTGTTAGCCAAATTTATCTCCGAAGCCGTATCGCCGTTTACCGTGCCGACTGCGGCAAATACGGTGTCATCGTCGGACTTCAACGCTTTGACCGTCACGTCGAACTTCGTCGTCGCGTCCGTTGCGATGGCAATGCCTTCGTTGGTCGCTTGCAGTTTGCCCTTGATGTCGACCGTGGCCTTGTTATCGCCGGTAATCGTTGCGACGGAGCGAGCGGGGATGGAGGCTTTGGAGGTCATTGTAAGTTTGCTTGTGGCGGCAATGTCAATCGCGCCGCCCGTAACGGAGGCGCCTTCGCCGATGGTTACCGCCGCCGTGCTTTTCTTGTTGCCGGAAGAACGCCAAATGCCGAGAAAATACTCAAGGGAATCAACTTTAAGGTCGGTGACGGCTTTGTATTTTGCCCACTTTTCCGCCGTCGCCGCCGTTTGGGCATCGTCCTTCATCAGCGTGAAGATGTTGCCTTCTTTGAACGTCGTATTGGCGGTGGCGTTCAGTTTGACCGTGCCGTCGGCGACAATCGTGCCGTCAACGTTAATCGTCGCTTCGGCGCCTTTGCCGTCGGCGCGATTGTCAAGCCATTTTGACCAGTCAAGCACACCGTCGGGCATTTTGGAATAACTGTTGGACGGTGTCGAATCGCTCAGTTTTTTGAGTGATTCATCGCTTGCCGTTTGTGTGCCTTTGGCTTCGATAATTATGTCGCCGCTTGCGGCATCGCGTGCCGCCGTCAAAGTAATTCCCGCCCCGGCAAGACCCGAATCGGCGTTGACGAGATTGGTAAAATCAATGTTATTTTGACTTTTGACCACAGAGCCGGTCTTTAAGTCCACCGTCCCCGCACCGAGCATGACGCCGCTTGTCGTGTTTATCTGCCCTTCGATGCTTATGCCGCCGGAGCCGTAATCAAGCTTGCCGATGGCGTCCAACGTCACGCCGCTTATATTGCCTTCGTACAGCGTCTTGAATGAGTCGGCGGTCGTCACGATACCCGTAAATTTTCCGGCGTTAATGACGCCCGTTTTGCCGACGGCTATCCCGTCCGGGCTTAAAAACAGCAAATTGCCGTCAATGCGACTGCCCTTTATCGCGTTCACCGTGCCGTTGATGTCAATGCGGCCGTTTACAAGGTTGACAAGGTTGGCCGCGTCCGTTCCGCCGTTTTGACGGAAGTACATATTGGCAATATCGCCCGCCGTAAGATTAAATTTCCCGAAACGGTTCAGCGCAATATCGCCGCTTTGTTCCTGCGCAAACAAATTGTGGACGTTGCCGGACTGCACCAAGGACTGACCGCTTTTGTCGGTGATTTCCGTCGCGTGGGCGACAAAGGGATTGGCGAAGAAACTTGCCGCCGCCGTGAGCGCACAAAGAATTCGCTTTTCGCTCATGCGTTGTGCCGCGAGGCGACGCTCCCGCCGCGGCGGGAACGTCGTTTTGGTTTCTATGCGCTTTTTGTATTGGTTAACCATGTAGCCCATGATCGTTACTCCTTGCTAAATCGTTCCCGTTATAAGAAAATTTACTCTGGTGCTGTCGACTTTTTGCCCGTTAAATTCCTTTTTGAACGGGATGCCGAGGGATACCGTAGCGGCGATGTTTTTGTAATTGGCGGCAAGGCCGATACCTCCCGCCGCCAAAGTTTTGTCCTCTTCCGGCGCGGAATTGCCGCTCACCGTTCCCCAATCGACAAAAACAAAGGCGCGGTACGGCTTTTTCTTGCCGAAGGGCACATGGTACTCGATGCTGGCCGAGATACCTTTTTCGCCGCCCAAAAAACTTTCTTCGTAGCCGCGAACGCTGTTTACACCGCCGATGTAGAACCGATCGCTTGACGCCAAATAATCGCTTGACGAGAGTTGCCCGTCAAGCCGCACCTGCATAATGTTGCCGTTGCCGTAACGTTTTTGCCAAAAGCTTGACAGTTGATAGCTGTTGCCGTTGTCCGATATGCTGTCAATATCTTTGCGGCGCGTCAACGTAAAGGAATGTCGGTGATAAACGACGCTGCTGTTGCCGTAGTGGGTAAAGGCAAAATACGGCCGGTACCGATTGATTTTATCATCAACCCAACGGACAACCAACGGCGTCCCCTTGCCCAAATCCGTCTGTGATTTTTGATTGATATAGGAAAGTCCGAATTCGTAACGGCGCGTTTCGTCGATGAAAAACGGCAATCGCCACGTCGCGCCGATGGAATGAGCCTTGCCTTCGACGCCCAAAGGCTTAAGCTCGCCTTTTTTTATTTCCGTGCTGTTGGCCGTGTAGTCTATGTCAAGCTTCATGCCGCGTTTGTTAAGCGGCACGGTGTAACTTGCTCCCCATGCATCCGATCCGCGTGAGCGAATATACTGCGCGTTAAAGCCGTCGCGGTTCCCCGTGAGCGAACGGTAATTGTAAAACAACCCTTCGCGCCATCTGCCCGTCGTTTCATAGCCGTTGTTGTCGACGAGGAGGGTCAACGCTTGGTTTTTCGGTTCGTAAACCACAATCTCGTAATCGGTGGTGCCGACGGAACTGCCCGGCTTTAATACCAGCCTTGCCTGAGCGTCGTTGGTGCCGTTGAACCATTGCAGTTCGCGGTTCAACCGGCTTGTGTTGTCCACGTTGCCGGGCGTCAGACTGAACCTTTTGGCGACGTAGCTTGCTTTGGTATGCTTGTTGCCGACGACGGTAACGTTGCCGGTTTTGCCTTCGATCAGCCTAATGCTGACCGCGCCGTCCGATATGCGTTGCGCCGGCAAAAAAGCGCGACAAACCATGTAGCCCTTGTCTTCGTAAAGCTTGTTGATTTTGCCGGTCATTTCGCGCAAATCGTCCAACGAAACGGCGCGGCCAATGTATTCGTTCGTCACGGCGAAAATTTCGTCGTCGGTCAATATCGACGACGGATCCATGTTGACTTTCTTCAACTCAAATGTTACTTGCCCTTGGGCTTCGTCGGCGGTTGCCGCATCCTGCCGTTCGATTTTGTTTTTGCGCGCTTCTTCGTCGTCGGCAATTTGTCGGGCGACGCGCTCCCGTTCCATTGCTTCGCGTGCTTTGTCAAGCTGTACGCCCGGATCGTGCCTGCCGATGTCCGGCGCGGCGTTCGCCGTCGGCATGGCGGCGATTACACCCGTCGCCGAGATGGTTGCCGATATGTATAGCAGTATCTTCTTTATCTTCGTCCTAAACACCGTATATGCTCCTTGTTCATGATAGTAATTACTCACTATTATACATTAAGCAAGGCCGTTTCAACAAGAAGGATTTTTTACAAAAAAGCCGCTCACGTCCAAAACGACGTGAGCGGCTTTAACGTATTGCGATATAAAATCAACGTTTCGAGAACTGCGAAGCCTTGCGCGCTTTTTTCAAACCGTACTTGCGACGCTCTTTTTCCCGCGGATCGCGAGTGACAAAACCGGCTTTTTTCAAGGCCGGACGAAGTTCGTTGTCCATCTCGATCAATGCCCGCGTAACGCCGTGGCGAATGGCGCCCGCTTGCCCGCTACTACCGCCGCCTTTGACGCTGGCGATAACGTCGTATTTGTCAACGGTTTCCGTAAGCTCCAACGGCTGACGAACGATAAGTTCCAAAGTTTTCAAGCCGAAGTACTCTTCCA